>NZ_JAIJHU010000001.1:0-140272 GCF_022723415.1 Barnesiella sp.
ACGCCTTAGCTAAGGCGTCCAATCTCGTTTTTACCGATGGACGTTACGGTGCTACATGCGAACTTCGGTTAAAAGGACGTGTGTTGGTTTTGTTGAAACCTTCGACCTATATGAATTTGAGCGGAAATGCGGTTCGGTACTGGTTGCAAAAAGAAAATATACCGGTGGAGAATATGCTTGTCGTCGTAGACGATTTGGCTTTGCCGTTCGGTACATTGAGATTGAAACCCAAAGGCAGCGATGCCGGTCATAATGGATTGAAACATATTTGCGAAATATTGGGTACACAATGCTATGCCCGTCTTCGATTCGGTATAGGGAATGATTTTCCGCGGGGAGGACAAGTAGAGTTCGTTTTAGGATCTTTTCCTCCGGAAGAGGAGAAGCAACTCCCCGAAAAGTTGGAACGAGCCGGCGAGATTATCAAGAGTTTTTGTTTAGCCGGCGTGCAGCAAACTATGAATCAATATAACAATAAATAGCAGATATGGCGAAAGACGAGGTAAGAATTGATAAATTCATGTGGGCTACCCGCATTTTTAAAACTCGTACCATAGCGACCGAAGCCTGTAAAAAGGGAAGGGTGATGCTCGACGGAGTTGCGGTGAAACCTTCCAGAATGATCAAAGTTGGCGATGTCATACAAGTGAGAAAACCGCCTGTAACATATTCTTTTCGAGTTTTGGCTCTCTCTGAAAATCGTATGGGGGCAAAATTAGTTCCCGGGTATTTGGAGAATATCACTCCGCCGGAACAATACGAATTGCTCGAAATGGTGCGTATAGGAGGTTTTGTCAATCGCCAAAAAGGATTGGGACGACCGACGAAAAGAGACGGTCGTCAAATGAAGCAATTCCTCGAATCGGAGTATGCCGATGATGGATTCGATTTTGATTTCGATTTCGAAGATGACGACTTGGACGAATAGGGGATAGCGGAATGTATTTTCCGTTGTGTAGAGTCGAATATTTAAATTTTCTAAAAAAGAAAGGATTGTATAACTCCTCTGAAATAATCTCCCTTACCTTTGTCTGCAAGATTAAGTCTTATGTGGGCGAAAAAACTGAAAATACTATTCGTTTGTTTGGCCGGTTGTCTGGCTGTTTTTTCGACGGTGATTCCTCATCACCATCATGAGAATGGTATGATCTGCTGGGTAATCGATGCCGCAGAGTCGGGAGATACCCATTCGTCCGATGTCCCCGAAAAGGCTGGCGATTGCAGCGGTTGTAGTTGGTTTGCATATAAGGCTCCGGTCGATACAGTTTCTTTAAATCAATATCTTACATTAAAGTTTGCCCCGGTAAAAATTTTGTTGGGGACGTGGGCTATGTTGTCCGATTTCGTTATCGACAGTTTGGAGGTATCTCCCTGTTTCGGTATTTACATCGAGCGGCTGCATACATTTACTTTTCTTAAAACGTTGGGGCTGCGGGCTCCTCCCGTCGCATAGGTATAAATATCTCTTAATTCCATAAGAGAAAATTCGTTCGGTATTTTTGTATCCGAACCGATAACTATTATTTATTCCATAATTAATTATACCTATGAAACGAAATATTATATTCTCAATTCTTTTCACTTATATATTCTGGGGGTGTTCGGGTTCGTCTTCTTCTCATGGTGATGAACATGAGCATCAACATAGCGATCATATAGAAGCTCATGATCATAATCACGACGAACACGAAGGTCATGACCATGAAGCCGAAGAACATAGCGACGAGATAATTTTGAAAAAAGCCGAGGCCGAAGCCATAGGTTTAACGACCAAGACTATCCGTCCCGAAAAATTTCACGGCGTTATTTCTTGCTCGGGAACTTTATTGGCTGCACAGGGAGATGAAGTAACCGTTGTTTCGCCGGTTGCCGGTGTGGTTTCATTGGCCGGTAAACATATTACCGATGGTAGTTCGGTCGCCAAAGGCAGTGTGTTGTTGAATGTTTCTGCCGAGAAGATGGCTACCGGAGATCCGGCTAAACGGGCTTATATCGATTACGAAACTGCTCGCAAGACCTATGAGCGTGCTCAGGAGTTGGTAAAGGATCAGATTATTTCCCGACAGGAATACGAACAGATATATAAAGACTATGAGACGGCGAAATTGGCTTATGAAGCCATTGGTGGAGGAAAGTCGGGCAGTGCCGTGAAAGCCCCTATGGGAGGTTATTTGAAAAATATCATGGTGAAAGACGGTGATTTTGTAGAGATGGGACAACCGCTGATGACCCTTTCGCAAAATAAACGTTTACAATTGCGGGCCGAAGTTCCTCAACGTTATTATAAGGAATTGCCAGCGGTTGTTTCGGCCAATTTCAAGACACCTTATGACGACCGGGTGTATGAGCTTTCTCGGTTGAACGGGCGATTGTTGAGTTTCGGAAAGGGAACTTTGGCGGGAGGTGCTTATATCCCCGTGGTTTTCGAATTGGACAATAAGGGCGAGATAGTTCCCGGAGCCTACATAGAAGTCTTTTTGTTGACGGCATCGATCGATAATGCGATCGTGGTTCCTGTTTCGGCACTAACCGAGGAACAAGGGCTCTATTTCGTCTATTTGCGTTTGGACGAAGAAGGGTATAAAAAGCAAGAAGTTACAGTCGGAAATTCCGATGGCGAGAATGTGAGAATATTGTCCGGTTTGCACGAAGGCGACCAAGTTGTTACACGGGGTGTCTATCAGGTAAAACTCGCCGCCAATAGTGGAGTGATTCCCGAAGGCCATTCGCACAACCACTAATACATTACAGCCATGTTGAATAAAATTATCCGATATTCTTTGAACAATCGGCTGCTGATTTTAGTGGCATCTGTATTGTTACTTTTTGCGGGATTGTACACATCTATGAAAATGGACGTCGATGTCTTTCCCGATTTGAATGCTCCTACGGTAGTCGTCATGACCGAGGCTCCGGGTATGGCGCCCGAGGAGGTGGAACGGTTGGTGACCTTCCCCGTAGAAACCGCATTGAACGGAGCGACCGATGTGCGTAGGGTACGTTCCTCCTCGACGACCGGGTTTTCGGTGGTTTGGGTGGAATTCGATTGGGGAACCGATATTTATCGGGCACGGCAGATTACTTCCGAGAAATTGGCTGTCGTGGGTGAAAGTTTGCCCGAGGGAGTGGGAACTCCCACATTAGGCCCTCAATCCTCTATTCTTGGCGAGATGATGATTATCGGTCTGACGTCCGATTCTACATCTTTGAGAGATTTGCGCACGTTGGCCGATTGGACTATCCGTCCCCGCTTGCTTTCTATCGGCGGTGTGGCTCAGGTTACGGTTATCGGCGGCGAGATGAAGGAATACCAGATTCTTTTGGACTTGCCCCGTATGAAACAGTACGGTGTCACATTGGACGAGGTTCTCAATGCTGCTCGTGAGATGAACCGGAATGCCAACGGAGGTATTTTGTATGAATATGGCAATGAATACATTGTACGGGGAGCTGTCGCTACGACCGACGTCGATGCGATTGCCAAAGCCGTGGTAAAACGGGTCGATGGCGTTCCTGTGTTGATGGGCGACGTTGCCGAGGTGAAGATAGGAGACAAAGCCCCTAAATTGGGTACGGCTTCGGTTCGGGCCAATCCTGCCGTTTTGCTGACAGTTACCAAGCAGCCCAATACGAGTACTCTCGACCTCACGGAAAAACTGCTTTCTTCGATGGACGAGTTACAGAAAAATATGCCGGCCGATGTCACGGTTTCGACCGATATATTCCGTCAGTCTCATTTTATCGAAAGTTCCATAAACAATGTACAAAAGTCCTTATACGAAGGGGCTATATTCGTAGTGATCGTTCTGTTTTTCTTCTTGATGAATGTGCGTACGACGCTCATTTCGTTGGTCGCTTTGCCGTTGTCTTTACTATTCTCTATATTGGCGCTCCATTTTATGGGGTTGACCATCAATACGATGAGCCTCGGTGGTATGGCCATAGCCATAGGATCTTTGGTCGATGATGCCATTGTCGATGTGGAGAATGTATATAAACATCTGCGGGAGAATCGACTGTTGCCACCGGGACAACGAAAGCCGATTGTCGAAGTCGTGTTCGAAGCCTCGCGCGAGGTGCGTATGCCTATTCTCAATTCTACATTAATCATTATTGTCACTTTTATTCCGCTCTTTTTCCTGACCGGCATGGAAGGCCGCATGCTCGTGCCTCTCGGTATTGCTTTTATCGTCGCGTTGTTTGCATCGACTGTCGTTGCATTGACGTTGACGCCGGTACTGTGCAGCTATCTGTTGGGCAAAGGAAAGACCGATAAGGATATTAGTCGTGAACCGTTTGTCGCCCGTACTTTGAAAAAATATTATGGGCAAGCTTTGGAGTGGGCGCTGCGTCACCGTACCGGTGTGCTGGGCGGGACTATCGCCCTGTTTGTGGCTGCCATGATTACCTTTTTCACGTTGGGACGTAGTTTCTTGCCTCCTTTTAATGAGGGTTCGTTTACAATCAACGTGAGCACTTTGCCCGGTATCTCGTTGGAGGAATCGGACAATATCGGTCGTCGGGCAGAAGAACTTCTACTTGAAGTTCCCGAGATACAGACTGTCGCCCGGAAGACGGGACGTGCCGAACTCGATGAACATGCTTTGGGCGTAAATACCTCCGAGATAGAAGCCCCCTTTGTATTGGGAGACCGTTCGCATGCCGAGGTCGTTGCCGATGTACGCAAAAAACTGTCGGTGATTCCGGGGGTGAATATCGAGATTGGACAACCCATTTCTCACCGTATCGACGCTATGCTTTCCGGTACTCAGGCACGTATTGCCATTAAACTTTTCGGCGATGATTTGAACCGCATGTTTATGTTGGGCAATCAGATTAAGAAGAATATTTCGGCAATCGATGGAGTGGTCGATTTGAATGTGGAGCAACAAATCGAACGCCCGCAATTGAAAATCACTCCGCGCAGGGAAATGCTTGCTCGTTATGGCGTATCGCTGTCCGAGTTCGCCGAATTTATCGATGTCGCATTGGCTGGCGAGGTTGTGTCGCAGGTGTACGAAGGAAGCCGCACATTCGATTTGACGGTAAAAGTAAAAGACGATGAACGTTCTTCGGCGGCCAAGATAGGAGATTTGATGGTCGATACCCAGGACGGGAAAGTTCCGTTGAGTTATTTGGCGGAAATCAAGTCCGCCACGGGGCCCAATACGATTAATAGGGAGAATGTGAAACGTAAGATTGTCATATCGGCCAATGTCAGCGACCGCGATTTGCGTAGTGTAGTGGACGATATAAGGGAACGTATCGATGAAACCGTGGTGCTCCCCGAAGGTTATTTCATCGAGTATGGAGGACAGTTTGAAAGCGAGGCGGCAGCTTCTCGTACGCTTTCGTTCGTTTCGCTTTTTTCTTTGCTGGTTGTATTCTTGTTGTTATACAATCAGTTCCGAAGCGTATCGCAGTCGGCGGTCATCTTGCTGAATCTTCCGTTGGCACTTATCGGAGGCGTGTTTATCTTGCGTTTTACGACCGGAGAGATAAGCATACCAGCTATTATCGGATTTATTTCTCTTTTCGGAATCGCCACGCGTAACGGTATGTTGTTGGTTTCGCACTATAATACGATGCTGTCCGAAGGTAATTCGTTGCACGATACCATTTTAAGAGGCTCGCTCGACCGGTTGAACCCCATATTGATGACGGCACTCACATCGGCTCTTGCACTCATTCCTTTGGCTTTGGGTGGCGATTTGCCGGGGAATGAAATACAAAGCCCTATGGCAAAAGTCATTTTAGGAGGATTGATAACTTCGACTTTCCTCAATGCTTTTGTCGTTCCGGTCGTTTATTGGATTATGAACCGTAAAAAAGAAAATCGATGAGAAATAGCTTTTTATGTCTTTTTGTATTCGCTGTTGCGAATATGGGAGCACAAAATAATATGGCGGATATATTGGCTTCTATCGAAACGAATAATCCCGAATTGAAAGCCGGAGCTCAAATCGTTTTGAGTCAGAAAGCCGAAGTATCTTCACAGAACACATTGGAAGACCCTAACTTCGAGTTCGAGCATTTATGGGGAGCCGACAATGCCAAAGACCGCAAGTACGATATTTCGGTTTCCCAGTCGTTCGATTTTCCTTCGCTATATGTTCAGCGGAATAAAATAGGGAATTTGAAACGTACTTTGTACGATGGGCAGCAGGCTGTTTTGCGACAACAAATATTGTTGCAGGCAAAGGAGCTGTGTTTGCAGGTGATCTATTTGAATCGTTGTATTCGGTTGGGAAACGAGAGGCAAGCTGCCGCCGACGAGTTGGTCAAACTATATCGTGAACGGCTGACCTCTGGCGATGCCAATATTCTGGACGTGAATAAAATCGAAATCGAGCAGTTGAATATCACGACGAGCAATATACAACGCCGGAATGAGCTGGCCGCTTGTCTGGCGCAGTTGCAGGCGTTGAATGGCGGTGAGCCGTTGAACTTGGCGGAGTCGGCTCTGACGGAATATTCCGATAGGGAGTTGCCGGCATCGTTCGATGACTTGAAAGAACAGGCGTTGCAATCCGATCCCGAATTACAAATGTTGCGGCAGGAAAACCAGATCGCCGGTAAGGAGATCTCTCTCAACCGGGCAGGCTGGTTGCCGAAGTTCGAGCTGGGCTATCGTCATGCCTACGAATTGGGCGAGCGTTTTAATGGATTGTCCGTGGGTGTTTCCATTCCTTTGTTTGCCAATCGCAAGAAAGTGAAGATAGCCAAAGCACAAGCGGTGGCCGGTTCTTTCACCGTTAATAACAAGGAGTTGCAGACGTTGGCGGTGTTGCAGTCTTCCTATAACGAAGCGGTTGCATTGAAAGATAATCGGGAGAGATATGAGCTGTTGACTCGGCAGAATAATTTTGAATTGTTACAGAAGGCTTTGGCATCCGGCAAGATCTCGATGGTGGAGTACTTGGTAGATGCTACGCAACTTTATGAAGCTTTTGAGAATAAACTCTCTTTGGAATATGAGTATCAGTTGCGATTGGCTCGTATGTATAAATTCGAATTATAGGCTTTTCGGAAGATTAGGTTAGAGATGCTTTCGGGGTTCGACTGAATCCCGAAAGCATTTTTTTGTTTTACGGGATATGGTGGTGTCGGGTTATCGCATGTAGACGGATATTAGGCGTAGAGGTAACGGCAGATTCTCTTTCCCGGTGAGAGCGTGGGAAGGAAACTTCGTCAAGGTGATATAAGACAGATGCTTCCGAAGAGCCGGGATAACATTTTGTCGGAGATTCTCATGGTCCCCGGACAAGGAAAGTTCGTCTTCCCCGGCATGGAATCCCAATTGTTTCCAAGCGTTTAATAGATAATATATACCGTCGTTGATATGGCGTATGCGAAAGCTGTTGGATAGCAGGAAGCCCTGTTGGTTGAAACAAAACAAATCGATATGGTCGGTTTCCCAGTGAACATACATTTTAGACGTATATCCCAATCGGCTTTTTCTGAAAAAGTATTCGCACGCCGGAGCCAGCCTGTGTAGCAGTACGGGGCGGTCCAACGTGCGTTTCACGAAAGACGACAGCTCTGTGTTCAGGTCGAAAAGTATTTTCGCTCCCGTTTGAGGTAGGTCGGCCGAAATCAAAGTTCCTTCGCTGTCTGGAAAACAAAAATCGAAATAGAGAGGATTGTCCTCCGTCGAAGCGAATTCGTCTGGGATAAAGATAAACCGAGGAGAGTCGGCTATGAAAAAGACTTTCTCGAACGGACGAGTCAATATGGGTTGGGAGAAAACAGCCTCTTCGATAGAAGGAACTCCCTTTTCTGAGGTCAGCGGTAAACGTTCCGTTACGATTTCATCACGATTCTCCGTGTGTTGTAATAAAATATACAGATACGAACCGTCGGCATACATCGCCAAGATGTATTTGTGACTCTCTTTTATCGGTCGGTTCAGTGCCTCTATCGGTTCCATCGTCAATTTGTTTTAACTGTCTTTGTGCAAACAGAGCAAGGTATCTCCGGGTTTAGCCTCTTCCCCTGTGTTTTGCAAGGCAAAATATAGGAGAGGCGGCACGTAGTGCAAAGGGTCGGGTGGTTGGAAATAACCGTCGTTTGCCTTCGTATTTGTTGCAAATATAGTGAAAGGAGAGCGCAGAGGCAAGCGAAAATTACATTTTCGGCTTGACTATACCGAACCGCCTCCGATATTCTACAAATATAGTGAAAGGAGAGCGCTGAGGTAAATGAAAATTGTATATTCGGCTTGACTATGCCTGCAAAAATACTCTGGTATTTTATCCTATACAAATGTAGGTAAAGAAACCGGGAAACGTTATTTTTGCAGTATGCTTTAACCGATTGCACATGATTACCGACCTGCTTGTCCAACAGATAGAAAGTTGTTTGCCGTACGAACCGAATCGCGAACAGAGTGAGTTGTTGCAGCAGCTAGCCGCTTTTGTCCTCGACGGACGGGACGACTCGTTGTTCCTGCTACGGGGATATGCGGGAACTGGTAAAACCTCACTGGTGGGAGCTTTGGTCAAAGCCTTGACACAGTTACAGAGCAAGGTGGTATTGCTGGCTCCTACGGGGCGTGCGGCTAAGGTGTTTTCTCGGTATGCTCGTCACCCGGCCTATACGATTCATCGGAGGATATACCGGCAAAAGAGCTATTCGCCCGATATGGAAGGATTTCTTATTGGGGAAAATCTGGCGAAACACACGCTGTTTATTGTCGACGAGGCCTCCATGATTGCCAACTCGGTGGGTGAAGGGGCGGTTTACGGTTCCGGGAGGCTGCTCGACGATTTGGTCGAGTATGTCTATTCAGGCGAGCATTGTCGGTTGATTTTGTTGGGCGATACTGCACAGCTGCTTCCGGTGGGTCAGGAGCGTAGTCCGGCTTTGGATGCCGCCGTTATGGGCGGTTACGGATTGAATGTCGTGGAATATGAATTGCGGGAGGTCGCTCGGCAGGCTGCCGAATCGGGAATCCTCTATAATGCCACCCGTTTGCGGGAATGTATGGAAGAGATGCCATTGCCCCGACCCTGCTTGCGGGTGAATGGGTTTCCCGATGTCGAGGCTCTTAGCGGAGAGTATTTGGTAGAACGTATATCCGACTCTTACGACCGTGTCGGACTCGACGAAACGATTGTCGTTACCCGTTCCAATAAACGGGCCAATATATTCAATCAGGGGATTCGCAACCAGATACTCTATCGGGAAGAGGAACTTACCGCAGGCGATCTGTTGTTGGTCGCCAAGAATAACTATTTCTGGGGAAAGGACTATAAAGAGGTCGATTTCATCGCTAACGGCGATGTGGCCCGTGTCGTGCGAGTACTTAAACGTACCGATATGTATGGTTTCCGCTTTGCCGATGTACAACTTTATTTCCCTGATTTGGAAGTCGAGATGGAAGTTAAGATCCTATTGGATACCCTTACCAGTGAGTCCCCTTCTCTGACAAGGGAACAGCAGGAGACTCTTTTTGCGCAAGTCTTGGCCGACTATTATGACGTTACGACAAAGAGAGAAAAAATGAAACGGCTGAAAACCGATCCGTGGTTCAACGCTTTGCAAGTAAAATATGCCTATGGGGTAACTTGTCACAAAGCGCAAGGCGGTCAGTGGAAACATGTCTATGTCGATATGGGATATATCCCTCAGGGTGCGGTTTCGCTCGATTTCTATCGTTGGCTTTATACGGCTTTCACCCGGGCGACCGAGAAGATATGGCTGGTCAATATGAGCGAAGAGTTTCGGGAGCCGTCTTTATAATACAGGGCTCAATAACCTCATGATAGACTCTATCCCTTTTTGATAGAGGGGACGGTGTCGCCAATAGTGTTGGATAATGCGACGACATTGTTGCTGGTCCTCCAAGAAAATACGTTTCATTTCACTGTTGACCTCTCGGTCATAAATGAAAGCGTTGGCTTCGAAATTGTGTTCGAAGCTGCGGAAGTCGAAGTTGGTAGAGCCTACCGAACATAGCTCGTCGTCTATGATGATCGTCTTGGAATGAAGTATGCCCGGTTGGTAAAAGTAAACTTTTACCCCGGCGCGTAACATTTCCGTTATGTAAGAAAACGATGCAAAACGCAACACCGTCGAGTCCGACCGTTCCGGTATCATTAGCCGCACGTCCACTTTGGCGAGAGCTGCGGTTTGCAAGGCTTTCACCAAACTTTCGGTAGGCAGGAAATAAGGCGTTTGTATATATACGTTTTTTTTAGCATTGGTAATCGCTTTCAAGAAAAGCATGGCGATGTTCGACCATTCCCCTATGGGGCCGCCCGGAGCGATTTGTATGCCGCTTTTCCCTTTGTCTGCTACCGGTGGAAAAAATCGGGAATCCGAAAGAACCTCTTTGCATTCGTAGCTCCAATCGACGGCGAACAACAATTGTAATCCTCTTACCGCAGGCCCCTCGATACGCAAATGTGTGTCGCGCCACGTTCCCCATTTGGTTCCTTCGACATAGCGGTCGGCGATATTCATGCCTCCTATGTAGCCTATTTTTCCATCGATGACCGTTATTTTGCGGTGGTTCCGGTAATTGATTCGGCTGGCGAGTTGGGGAAATGTGATTTCAAGGAAAGGACGTACGGCGATTCCCGCATCCTGCATCTCTTTGAAAAAACGTTTTTTCACCGACCAACAACCCACATCGTCGTATAGGATTCTTATTTGTATGCCTCGGCGGGCGCATCGAAGCAAAACCTCCTTGACTCGGTTGCCGAGTTTATCGTCCTCGAAGATGTAATATTGGATATGGATATACTCTTGGGCAATCTCCAAATCTTGCAGGTAGTGTTTGAATTTGTCTTCTCCCGAAGTGAATATCTTCACGTGGCTTCCCGAATAGTACGGTACACTGCACAAACTGTGGCACAATCTTATCTCTTGCTTGCTCTCCTCGCTCAGTGGAAGACTGTCGATATTGACGATCGAATGATAATCCCGCTTTCGTAATTTCCTCTTTATGCGTCGGGAAACCATTCTTTTCGCCTTGAAATTCTGCCCGAAAAAAATATAGAAAACCAACCCTACGATGGGAAGAAATGCCAATACGAGTACCCATGCCAAACTTTTTACCGGATTGCGATTCTCTGTGATGATTATCACGATCGTACCCAGTATGGTAATGGCATATATCGTATAGACCACGATGTATACCCAGTCGTCGATAGGCGGTAATAGGGCGAGTGTCAACATTCCGAAAGCTAAATTAGAAAAAAAATCTGAAAAAAGCAAATAGGATAGTTGTTTCTTGAAAAAATCGTGAGGAGGGAGAGAACTGTAAGAAATGTGAATGGGACGAGTGAAATTTGGAAGGAATCGTTCGTAGATATAAATCTTTCCCTATTTTTGTGTGAAATGCGGAAATGGGAGGTAGCTCGGTAGAAAAATAGGGCGAGTTCTTTTTTCTCCACTCTCCTTTCTCTATTTTTGTAGTCTCATTTGAATAGCCGAAGTGAAGAATAAAAAGCAAGGGAATAATTCCTCTAAATACAAAGACGGGCATGTGGTTGCTCTGTTGGTGCTCTCTCTCGTTTTTCTGTTTCTCCTGACTCAGTTGCCTGTTTTGGAGTGGGGTGGATTCGCGACAAAACCTGTCGATCTCTTTTCCGATATCCGTGTCGATGAGCAAGATTTGGATTTGCCGGGCGATGCAGAGTGGCAGGAGGAGGGAATGGAGTGGTTGAACGAGGGGGTGGATTCTCTTTCCTCTGTGGAGAAAGATGAGCCGCAGGATCGGCAAGTCGTGCCCGATACGATAAGGGTACAAGAAACAGCCGACACTCTTCTCGTAACGAATATTTCGTCCGATACGGCAGAGGTCGGGAATCTTCCCCGACGGGACGGCGATGTGGTTTTGTTCGAAGATTTCTCGCCGGGGAAAAATGGTTTGTCTCATCTTCTCTCGTCCTTGAAGGAACGAGCCTCATTGGGACGTCCCGTGCGTTTGGCATTTTTGGGCGATTCGTTTATCGAGGCCGATATATTCACGCAAGACGTGCGAAGTTTGTTGCAATCCCGGTATGGTGGGAGTGGTGTGGGATACGTGTCTATGCATTCCGATTTTCCCGGATTTCGTCGATCGGTCATACAGTCGGGCGAAGGTTGGGAAGTGCATAGTGTATTGAAACCCAAAGAAGTCGACTGGAAAGTCATGACTTTGCAGCAGCAGTATTTCGTACCGTTGGAGGGTGCTACGGCTCAATACAGAGGAACTGCGAAAATAGAACATGCCGATAGTTGGGCACTGTCTCGTTTCGTATTTATCGCCCGGCAGGATTGCTCGGTCGAGTTGAAAATAGCCGATGGCGAATGGCAGGTTTTTCCCGTTGCGGGTTCTCATGAGATTCAATCTTTGGCGGTAGAGGGGCAAACCCCACGTTTTCAAGTAAGGGTGGGAAATACGCCGGGATTTGCAGCCATAGGCGTGTGGCTGGACGATGTGCAGGGCATTGCTGTCGATAATATATCGACCCGTGGTTATTCGGGTCTTTCGCTCGGGGCGTTGTCCCGGGAAAGGGCGATTCAGATGGACAGTATCGTTCCCTACGATGCCATTGTGTTGCAATACGGACTGAATGTGATGACTCCCGAAATTTTGCATTACGGGTCTTATGCCCGTAAGATGACAGAGGTTGTTCGTCACTTGCGGGAGTGTTATCCGCATACCGATATTATATTGATGGGAGTAGGTGATCGCAGTCGCAAAGCGAACGGGGCTTTCGTTACGATGCCGGCGGTAGTCGCTCTTTCCGAAGCGCAACGTCGTGCGGCACGAAGTGCTGGTGTCGTTTTTTGGGATACATACGAGGCGATGGGAGGGCACAACGGAATGCTCGATTATGTCGCTAACGGACAGGCGAATAAAGACTATACGCACATTAACCATAAAGGCGGTAAACGATTGGCGACCGAGTTTGTCAAGTCGTTGGAGTATGAAATGAATCGGGAAGGCTTATGAAATTTCGTTTGTCGGTAATAGGGTTTTTCTTCGTTGTCGCAGTGCTGGCAGTGCAACTTTGTGCACAGCTGACAGGCGACACGGTTACTGTACCCTCTTTTTTGAAAAAAGAGAAAAACGTTATCGAGTTTAACGATGCCGATTGGTCGGCTCTGTTCGATGGAATGGTACGGTTGCAGAACGACACGGATACTGTTCCTCGGGTAGTGGCGATGGTTCATATCGGCGATTCGCATGTTCAGGCAGGGTTTCTCACCGAGGCTGTCCGATTACCGTTGCAGCGAAGGTTCGGGGATGCAGGGCGTGGGTTGGTCGTTCCTTTGAAGTTAGCGAAGACCAATGAACCGAGAGATTATTCGGTCGTGGCGGACGGAAGTTGGAATTTTTCTCGTTGTGTAGGGCGGAAGTATAGTAACTATACACCGGGAGTAGGCGGTATAGCTATTGTACCCCGTAACGGTCGCATTGATTTGACGGTTTCCACGCTTAGTAAGACCGATGACTGTGCAGGTTTCAAGAAAGTTCGTTTGTTCCATGCGCCGGTTGACTCTTTTCCGGGAGTAATTTCAGAACCCTTTTTGGTGGAGGGTGAAACCCGATTACCTTTTTTGACCCATTTTTCGTGGGAGGAGTCCGTGTGTAGTGTTCATCTTACGGGAGAAGCCGTCTCGAAAGAGACGCCTTTGGCCATTTATGGAGCGAGCCTTGAAACCGGTGAGAGCGGAATTCTTTACCACACTATCGGCAACAACGGGGCTTTTTACAGTAGTTATGCTGCCATTCCCGGCTTTTCCGAGCAAGTGGCAGCACTCTCGCCGTCGCTTATTGTTTTGTCGTTGGGTACGAATGAGTCGTTTTCCACCTCTTTGACCCGCGACGAGTTATATAAACAGATCGATACCGTCGTTTCGTCTTTGCGAAAAGATTGTCCGCAGGCTCAAATTTTGCTGACTACTCCGGCCGAATGTGCTCGGCGTCGGGTGCGTCGCGTAAATAAAAAACGTAGAGTTTATTATACGCCGAATGCTCGGGTAAAACTCGTTCGGGAAACGATTCGTTCCTATGCGGTGGAGCATCGGCTGGCTTGTTGGGATTGGTACGAAATTGCCGGAGGCGAAGGTTCGTCCTCGCAATGGCGGAAGGCCGGGTTCATGGCCTATGACCGTACCCATTGCACCGAGACGGGCTATCGGGTGCAGGGCGAAATGTTGTATCGTGCTCTTATGAAAGCTTATCAGGAATATGTGGATAGAGTGGCTCAATAATATAAAGACCGGTGCGATCTCCTTTTGGGAAAGTATCGACGTATCGAAAGTCGTGGATTTATTCGTTTATGACGGGCAGAATCCGCTCATGTTCAATACCGGATTGTTTCTGTTTCTTTTCGTCGGATTTATCTGGATATACAGGTTGTTGGCGAGGCGCGATACTTTGCGTATCTACTTCGTGATACTTTTTTCTCTCTATTTCTATTATAAATCGAGTGGGCTGTGTTTCCTGTTGTTGCTTTTCGTCGCCCTTTCGGACTATTCGTTGGGGCGGCTTTTAGGTTGGGTTTCGTGGAAATGGATGCGTCGATTTTTCGTTTTGATGAGCATGGCGGTCAATTTGGGCATGCTCTGTTATTTCAAATACACCAACTTGTTACTGGGTACGATTGCCGATTTCACCCGTGAGCCTTTCGAGCCGTTGGATATTGTGTTGCCCATCGGTATCTCTTTTTTCACTTTCCGTTCGTTGAGCTATATTATAGATGTGTATCGGCGGCAAATGTCCCCGGTGACGAATTTGAGAGATTATGTTTTTTACCTCTCGTTCTTCCCTCCGTTGGCGGCGGGTCCCGTAGTTCGGGCGAAAGACTTTGTCCCTCAGATACACCGTCCGTTGGAGATTACACCTATGCTGTTGGGTGAAGGTCTTTTTCTCGTCATGTGCGGATTGATTAAAAAGGTGGTTATCTCCGACTACATTAGTGTCAATTTCGTAGACCGCATTTTCGACAATCCCATGCTCTATACTGGGTTCGAGAATCTTATGGGTGTCTATGGCTATACCTTGCAGATATACTGTGATTTTTCGGGTTATTCCGATATGGCTATCGGCATAGCCTTGCTTATGGGGTATCGTTTTAAAATCAATTTCGATTCTCCCTATAAGTCGGGTTCTATTACCGAGTTCTGGCGTCGCTGGCATATCTCTTTGTCGAGTTGGTTGCGAGACTATCTCTATATATCTTTGGGCGGGAATCGTCGAGGCAAAGTCCGTACCTATTTCAATTTGTTCATAACTATGGTGCTGGGTGGACTTTGGCATGGAGCTTCGTGGCTTTTTGTGATATGGGGTGCTTGGCATGGCGTTTTGTTGATTGTCCATAAAGTTTACCGGCGTATATTCCCTGTGGCGAAAGACGATCGCCCGGGTATTATCCGCCATTTCTTTCATGTTTTGCTCACGTTCCATGTTGTGGCCGCCGGCTGGATATTCTTTCGGTCGCCTTCTCTTGATGTTGCCGGACAGATATTAACCCAGATATTCACCAACTTCCGTCCCGAAGCCATTCCCTCCTTCGTGTCGGGATACGCCGTTATATTCGTGGCTTTGGTAGTCGGTTATCTGCTCCATTTTGCCCCGCATCGCTGGTCGCAGTGGCTGCAACGCGAGCTTTCGTGGTCGCCGCTGGTAGTTAAGGCAGCTATTCTGGCGCTGGTACTCTTCTTTGTTTTGCAGGTGCGTTCGAGCGAACTGGTTCCTTTCATTTACTCCCAGTTTTGAACAGCTGTTTTTGATTGATTTCTTTCTATATCGTTGTTTGGCGATAAGAGATAAATAAATTTAAAATTTGTAATAAAAGAGAGAAAAAAAGAAATAATTGGGTCGATGTTACAGCTTTTGGCGGGAAATACCTATATTTGTATAGAAATTTGGTGGGATAATGGCCGGAAGTTCGAAAGACATAATAGATTCACTGATTGCTAAGTTTCATGCTATGAGTGATTTATGTAAGGCTTTCGAGAACGAAAACGGTATTTTGAAAGAGCAGTTGATGCATCAGAAACAAGAGATGCAAGCTTTGCAAAGTAAGTACGAAGAGTTGGAGAAAAGATATGGAAATTTGAAACTCTCGAAGACGGTTGCGGGGCAAGATGGTTCGAGTACCGAAGAAACAAAAGTCAGGTTTGCCAGATTAGTGCGGGAAATCGATAAATGCATCTCACTCTTGAATGAATAGATGCTATGAACGATGATAAATTAAAAATAACTCTGAGGATCGCCGATCTGAAAACCCCGTTAGCCTTGCGGGTCGATTATGGAGCGGACGAAAAATATTGGAGAGATGCTGCCGACTTGTTCAACAAGCGTTGGGCTTTTTATAAGGACAAGTATAAAGACGGATTGATGGATTCGGAATCTATGATGGCGATGGTGGCGGTAGAGATGGCTCGATTGTACTGTGAAATGGTACAAGACCGTAAAACCTTGCTGGCCGATTTAAGAAAACTTGAAGCCGAGGCTGCGAAGATATTAGACGGACATACCGGAGAATAACGGTACGGAAAAGAGAGATAATTCCTGCACTGCGACAGGTCCTTCGAAAGGACAGGTTGGTAGTGCTTTTTTTATAACTATAATTTAGAAAAGATGAATTACATACTATTGATTTTTTCAGTAATTGGCGGTTTGGTCATAGGGGGGCTTGTGGTCTTTTTGGTGAACCGCTATCTGCTGGCGACTCGGTCGAAAACGATTTTGGAAGAGGCCGAAAAAGAAGCCGAAGTAATTAAGAAAAACAAGCTGCTCGAAGTGAAAGAGAAGTTTATCCACATGAAAGCCGAAATGGAAAAGCAGGCGAATGCCCGCAATGCCAAGATACAGTCGGCCGAGGCTAAACTGAAACAACGGGAAATGCAGCTTTCCCAGCAGCAACAAGATCTGCAAAAGAAGAAAAGTGAGACCGATGCCATTCGCGCCAACCTCGATACTCAGCTCGAAATGGTAGAGAAGAAAAAACAAGAATTGGAAAAACTCCATAAGTCCGAAGTGGAACGGCTCGAACACCTTTCGGGAATCTCTGCCGAAGAAGCGAAAGAACGTTTGGTAGAATCTTTGAAGGAAGAAGCCAAGACGCAGGCAGCCTCTTATATCAACGACATCATGGACGATGCCAAAATGACGGCCAACAAGGAAGCAAAACGTATCGTGATACAAAGTATCCAACGGGTAGCAACCGAAACGGCTATCGAAAACTCGGTTACGGTATTCCACATCGAATCCGATGAAATCAAGGGCCGTATTATCGGGCGTGAAGGTCGTAATATCCGAGCTCTCGAAGCGGCTACCGGGGTGGAAATTATCGTGGACGATACCCCCGAAGCCATTGTGCTTTCGGCTTTTGATCCCGTTCGCCGTGAAATCGCCCGTTTGGCCTTGCATCAGTTGGTAACCGACGGCCGAATCCACCCGGCACGTATCGAAGAGGTGGTTGCCAAAGTGCGTAAACAGATCGAGGAAGAAATCATCGAGACCGGTAAACGCACTGCCATTGATTTGGGCGTGCACGGTCTGCATCCCGAATTGATTCGTCTGGTGGGTAAAATGAAATACCGTTCTTCCTACGGGCAGAACTTGCTGCAACACTCTCGTGAAACGGCGAACCTTTGTGCCGTTATGGCTTCGGAACTCGGTTTGAATCCCAAGAAAGCCCGTCGGGCCGGTTTGTTGCACGATATAGGTAAAGTGCCCGATGAGGAACCCGAATTGCCGCATGCATTGTTAGGTATGAAGTTGGCGGAGAAATATAAGGAAAAGCCCGACATTTGTAATGCTATCGGAGCTCACCACGACGAAACCGAAATGACCAGTCTGTTGGCTCCTATCGTACAAGTGTGCGACGCTATTTCGGGAGCTCGTCCCGGCGCCCGTCGTGAGATCGTCGAGGCCTACATTAAACGGTTGAACGATCTCGAACAGTTGGCTCTGTCTTATCCGGGCGTGTTGAAGACTTATGCCATACAGGCCGGCCGCGAATTGCGGGTGATTGTCGGAGCCGATAAGATAGGCGATGCCGAAACCGAAAACTTGTCTACCGAAATTGCAAAACGTATTCAAGACGAGATGACTTATCCCGGTCAGGTGAAGATTACTGTTATCCGGGAAACTCGGGCCGTAAGTTTCGCCAAATAACAAGGAGACGCCATACCGCTCCACTTTAAAAACGAATGACGAGGCCGTAGGGCGTTACCCGAATGAAATTCGTGTACGATCTATGGCTTTGTTCTTGTTAACGACAAATTCGAAATGGATAATACAAACGATAACAATACGATAAATCCGTCGGAAAAAACACAGCTCGACCCGTGCGCTTGTCGTCGGAAAGGTGCGAAATTGGAAGTCTACGACTGGCTATCCGATATTCCCGAATCGCACGACGATACCGATTTAGTCGAGGTGCGTTTCAAAAATACCCGAAAAGGATATTACCGTAATACAACTCATATCAAACTCGCTCCCGGCGATTTGGTCGCTGTCGAGGCTTCGCCCGGTCACGATATTGGTGAGGTTACTCTCACCGGGCGTTTAGTCTTGATACAGATGAAAAAGAACAATGTAAAGATCGATAATCCGGAGTTAAAGCGTGTCTATCGGAAAGCCAAACCCAATGACTTGGAAAAATTCGAAGAAGCTAAGGCGAAAGAGCATGATACGATGATTCGAGCCCGCAAGATTGCCGAAGATTTGCATTTGAATATGAAGATCGGCGATGTCGAATATCAGGGAGACGGTAATAAGGCCATCTTCTATTACATTGCCGACGAGCGGGTCGATTTTCGCCAGTTGATTAAAGTGTTGGCCGAAGCGTTCAGGGTGCGTATCGAGATGAAGCAGATCGGGGCGCGTCAGGAGGCCGGACGTATCGGGGGCTTGGGACCCTGTGGTCGTCAATTGTGCTGTTCGGGTTGGATGACCAACTTTGTCTCGGTAGCGACCAGTGCGGCCCGTTTCCAAGATATAGCCCTCAATCCTCAAAAGTTGGCCGGACAATGTGCCAAATTGAAATGTTGCTTGAATTATGAGGCCGATGCATACGTGGAAGCCCAGAAGCGGTTACCATCGCGAGAGATTCCGTTGGAAACGAAGATAAATACCTATTATCACTTCAAAACCGATATTTTCAAACGTGAGATGACTTATTCGACCGATAAGTCTATTGCCGCCAATTTGGTAACGATTTCTGCCGATAGGGTATTCGAGGTAATTGCTTTGAATAAGAAAGGAATAAAGCCCGATACATTGGAGTCGGAAGCCGGAGCTCGTGCTCCCGAACGTCGTGATTTCGAAGACGTGGTGGGACAAGACAGTTTGACTCGCTTCGATAAGGCGAAGAAAAATAAGAAACGGAATAATAACGGAGGTAATAACAATCGTCGTCAACAGTCGGGCGAACGGAATAACCGTTCTAATAATAACAATCGGAATCAGAACAAGGCTTCCCGTGATGGAAATAAAAAGGGCGGAAATGACAATGGCAACCATACGGCTGCTGCTCGCAACGGTAGTGAAAACATTTCGTCTAAACCTGCCGCTTCCGATAAGAAAGAATAGATGGGCGTATGTGGAGGAACTTGGTAAATACAGGTATCGTTTGTCTTTTGCTGGGAGGCACGGTCTCCTGCGGGCGAACCGATGTGTATAACGAGTTTAATACCCTTCCTAAAAACGGCTGGTTCAAACGGGACGTACAACGCTTTACACCGGAAGTTCCCGATACTGTGAACCGGTATGATGTCTATTTGTCTCTGCGGCATAACGGAGATTATACGTATAGGAATTTGTGGCTTTTCGTTTCTTACAACGACGAGGGCGGAGTTTTGAAAACCGATACGGTAAATTGTGAATTGGCCGATGAGTTCGGACGATGGTCGGGCGGAGGTTGGGGCTCTTATTATCAGCAGGAGGTTTTGCTGAATGACGATTTCCGTTTTTCGGGCGAGAAGGAACATGTCTTCACTGTGCAACAAGCTATGCGGGACGATCGTATCAGAGGAATTTCCGACGTGGGGATTCGTATCGTTCCTCATGAAGAAAAATAATACGAAATCGAAGCACAACGATTCGGTAGAAAATCCGTGGGGGATAGGCTTGAATTTTAGCGATGAATTCTTTGGCAATAATCCCATTTCGGACTCATCGATGAGGTTGATACGTTTCCTCTGTTGCGGATTTTAATCCCTCCGTCACTGCGTGCCACCTTCCCTATATGGCTGCTCCACACAGAGGAGGAGGGAGACACATACCTCTCTGTTCCTGTTATCGAAGGTACTAACACTTCTCCCCTGTGTTTCCGTAGGGGAAATATAGGGGAGAGACAGAGGAGCGATAGCGACGAGGAGAGGGGTTGAAAAGATGGCATATAGTATCTTTGTAGAACTAACCCTTCCGTCTTTCGGACACCTCCCCTATATTTTGCGGTGCAAAACACAGAGGAGGAGGTTTAATACCTTTCTGCCACATTATTTTATCGAAAGAGAAGGATTGCATTTACCCTTCTCCCTTGCCGTGTTCCGTAGCATTACGGGGAGTTGCGTTAGCAATAGGGGAGACACCGAAGAAACGATAGTTTCTGAGGAGAGGGGTTAGATGTATAAAAACATAATTCTTTCTGATTTTCCACGGAGTCATATCTTTGCTAAATTATCGACTGAGCCATTATAACCGATAGGGTATATTCAGAAATGATAAGCCCTATTTTTGTCTATAAAAAGAGAGTTGCCCTTTACTCCCGCAAAAGGCAACCCAAGTTCTCAAAAATTAAAAGATGCAAATTGAGACTTTATGTGATTATTAATTCCCTTCCTGAAATTTTTGATTCATTTTCAACAGGTTTATCGTGTAAGCTACTACATTTTGGGATTCTTGAATGACAGTGAGGTAAACGATTCCTACTTTGATGTAGGAGACTTGTTCCCGCATGTGACGTATTTCTTCCCGTTTGAGTACACCTAATTGATTGATGAGTATATTCCCTTGATTGTAGAGGGCGGCAAGATCTCCGAACGCATCTTTTTCGATCGATTGCCGGCTTTCCTCCAAGAACGATACGATCGATTGTGCTATCTCTCCAAAGCTGTCTTTCTGACTTTGCTCCAAAGGATTGAAATTATTGTCGGTATGTTCCAAACAAGGTTCGCAGGTCCTTTTTATGGAGTGGATAATGTCGTAAGAGAAATCGTTCCCTTGAAAATAATAGAGACCTTTTTCTAATCCTACTTTGTCATTCAAGTGGGAGACTCCTATGGTTCCCAACCGTTTTACTTGTTTGAAGTATCGCCGTTCCGTTTCTATATCGCCCATCGCTTTGCGCAGGGTTCTGTAACTTTCGTTGAGGAAACCGGTGGTGACTCGATGATATAGGTCGGCACTCCATTCGAGGACTTTGGCGAATTCTTCCCGGCTGAATTTTCTCAATAAGACAAGTGCTTCTTGCTTGTCTTTGTTGGCGACCATCTGTTGTGCCAGCGAGCTGTTTTTTTCTTGTTTTAGTTTTTTATTGTATGATATTTGGCTGTGTATGAGCATATAAGCGGCTAATGCTCCCAACAGGATAATAGCGATACTACCTCCGAAATAGACAATCATCGTCACTGTAAAACAAATCAAAAAAGCGGCTCCGGCCGTGAGAAACCAACCTCCGATAACGGAGATGACTCCGGTGATACGGTAAACGGCACTATCGCGTCCCCAAGCCTTGTCGGCAAGAGACGTACCCATAGCAACCATAAAGGTGACATAGGTAGTGGATAGGGGTAGTTTCAACGAGGTTCCCAATGCGATCAACAAGCTGGCAAGCACCAAATTTACCGAGGCTCTAATTAAGTCGAATGCCGCACCGTGTTCGAGTATGACTTCGTCTTTGTCGAATCGGGCGTTGAGCCAAGTTCTGGCTTTGGGCGGTATGTTATTGACAATAAAAGAAGATGTATTTGTTGTCATGCGCACCAATTTACGAGCGATGGGAGAAGTCCCGAAACTTTCTTCTCCGGCTTCCTGACGGGATAGGTCGAGAGAGGTTTTGATTACGTTATGTGCTTTTTTGGAGGTGAGCAGGGCGACAACCATAATTATACCTGAACCGATGAGGAATATGGAAGGCGTTGAAGCCGAATCGAGAAGAGAGGTCATCAAGTACTGATCGGGACTGACGCCGTTGCTGTTGGCGATGTAGTCGTGGTAGGTCGAATAACCGGCCAAAGGCATACCGATAAAGTTGACTAAGTCATTTCCCGCAAAAGCTAATGCCAGAGCAAAAGTTCCCAACAAGACGACTATTTTCAAAATGTTTATGCGACACCACATGAGTACTTGCATGAGTATTGTCGTGCATAGGAAGCAACAGCCTAAAAGTATTTGTGTGTTGTCGTGAATCCATTGGCGGTTTTCGGGAGTCATCAGCGTGGACTCTTTTAATCCCTTGATAAGTATGAAATAGATGATGGAGGTAGCCGCGAATCCGCCGAACAGCGCACCGAAGTATTTTAACTGTTTCTGGTAATTGAATTTGAAAATCAAGCGGGCGATGTATTGTACCAAAACACCAAAGAAGAAGGCGATGGCTACGGATACGAAAATGGCTACGATTACTTGCAGAGCTTTGTCTGTATTGATGAGGTCTCCCATTTGCAAGGCTCCTGCGCTATTTATCGTTTTCACGATAGCCAAAGCAAATGTGCCGCCTAACAATGCGAATATCATCGATACGGTGGTCGATGTGGGAAGTCCCATCGTATTGAATATGTCGAGTAAAACTACATCTGTGAGCATGACCGCCAACAAGATACTCATGATTTCGTTCATGTAGAAATATTGGGGCTGATATATTCCATGCCGTGCGATATCCATCATACCGTTCGACATGGAGGCTCCTACAAAGATTCCTATTGCGGCGACCGCCATAATTACTTTGAAGGGGGCTGCTTTTGCCCCGATAGCCGAATTGAGGAAGTTGACGGCATCGTTACTGACTCCCACCGATAAATCGAAAATGGCGATGAGAAAGATAAAAATAACGATGATCAGATAGAACGTTTCCATAATGTCCAATTTGCATGTTTTTTCACTCGCAAAGAAACGATATTGATGTTACAGAAGCGTTACAAACATGTATCTATCTTGTTTCTTTTCTTCGATTTTCGTCGGTGGAGTGCCGGAAATTCGAGCAGGAGATTCTGTAAGAGGCAAAAATGTCCTCGGTAATTGTTCGATTACTTTCGGTATCATGGCTTTCTCAATAGACTATCTTCGTCGTAACTCGATTTTGTAAAGCTCGTTAAGGGTTGCTTTCATTCGAAAGTTGGATTATATCCAGAATTCTATAATCGTATTTGAAACAGTTGAGTCCTATGCGAATTTTCCTCTCTTTCCCGGAAAGATTCGGACGAATTGTAATATTGTTTTTGACCGGTAGAGTGGCCGATGAGATGATAATTTCTCCCCAGTCGTAGGAATAGTCTGCCCTGTCGTTGTATAAATCATTTTCTACTCCGTTCAGGTAGCATTCCACACCGTTTACTTCGAACCAGTTGACGAGGCAAAAAGGATTTTTTTCTTCTGCACTATAAACAGTTAGCTGCCCTCCTCCCGCCGGTATCGTATATTCGTCTCGGGTCGTTTGTGCCAAATCTGTACTTTCGATTTTCAAAGCGACCGGATTGAATTTTTCTTCTTCGTTAATAAAAGTACAACCGGAGAATATCACGATATTTGTGAGTATCAGTAGCGTTCCAAGTATTTTTTTCATGAGCTTCCGAATGAAAGATTACTACTTAATAAATGCCAATTGTGTGAATTACTGCATTTCGAGCTTTGCATTTATTACGCTTTTCCATATCTAAACGGATTGTCGATGGACTATTTCTTTTTGCTTTTATTCTCTTTTTTTATCGAACCTGCCGATTTTTTCGATTTACTTGCATTCTTCGTTTCTCCGGGTTCGGGCTTTTTCCATCTTAAAATCTGAGCTGTCCGTGCCGGGAGGTAGAGCATGAGCCATTCTTTGTTGTCTTTTTCGAATAACGGATCGTGTCGGGTGAGGTGTTTCACTTTCATATCAATGAGTCCGTATCCTCCGAATGCAGGATCGTCGCTACTGAGTATGTGCTCGTATTCTCCTGTCGGGGCCAAAATGCCGTATCCGTTAAAGGATTTGAACGGGTGGAAGTTGAATACGAAAAGCAGATCGTCGCGCAGGAATGCGAGTACTTGGTCTCCGTCGTTTTCACAGAGTTTGACGATAGGGGTTCGTTCGAATTTTTTCTTTTGGCTTATGATGTGAATCATGGCTTCGTCGAAGGCTCCGAGGTATTGATATTTCAAATCGTTTCGGTCTACGAGGTCCCATTGCCGACGGGCGTATTTATAGGACCAGCCGTTTCCTTGACGCGGAAAATCGATCCATTCGGGGTGGCCGAATTCATTTCCCATGAAGTTGAGGTAACCGCCGTTGATGGTCGAGAGGGTTACCAGCCGTATCATTTTATGCAGGGCCATGCCTCGATCTACGATCAGATTGGTATCTCCCTTGCTCATGTGCCAATACATGACGTCGTCGATGAGCCGGAAAATAATGGTTTTATCGCCGACCAGTGCTTGGTCGTGGCTCTCGGCATAATTGATGGTCTTTTCATCGGAACGCCGATTGGTCAGTTCCCAAAATATGGCCGTGGGTTTCCAGTCCTCGTCTTTTTTCTCTTTAATGGTCTTTATCCAGAAATCGGGTATTCCCATAGCCATTCGGTAATCGAACCCTATTCCTCCGTCGTTGAATTTCGCTGCTAATCCCGGCATTCCGCTCATTTCTTCGGCGATGGTTATCGCCCGCGGATTTACTTGGTGAATGAGTTCATTGGCCAGAGTGAGATAAACGATGGCGTTGTCGTCCTGCCCTCCGTTGTAATAGTCGTCGTACGAACCGAAAGCCTGTCCCAAACCGTGGTTGTAATAGAGCATCGAGGTGACGCCATCGAACCGGAAACCATCGAACCTGAATTCGTCGAGCCAGTATTTGCAGTTGGAGAGCAAGAAGTGGATTACATCGTTTTTTCCATAGTCGAAACACAAAGAGTCCCAAGCGGGGTGCTCTCGCCGGTGGTCGCCGTAAAAGTATTGGTTGTACGAGCCATCGAATCGACCTAACCCTTCGACTTCGTTCTTGACAGCGTGAGAGTGTACGATGTCCATAATGACGGCTATTCCCATTTTATGAGCTTCGTCGATGAGCGATTTCAATTCGTCGGGTGTCCCGAAGCGGGACGACGGGGCGAAGAAACTGGATACGTGATACCCGAAAGAACCGTAATAGGGGTGCTCTTGTATAGCCATGATTTGTATGGCGTTGTATCCGTCGGCAACAATGCGGGGAAGTATCTTTTCTTTAAATTCGGTATAACTGCCAACTTTTTCTTCTTGTTGCGCCATACCGATGTGACATTCGTAAATCAGCAGCGGGGAGGTTTGGGGGCGAAACGGCTTTTTTGAAAAAACGAAAGGCTTTTCGGGATCCCAAATTTGTGCCGAGAAGATATATGTTTCGGGGTCTTGCACGACTCTCGTGGCCCAAGCCGGAATGCGTTCTCCTTGTCCTCCGGGCCAGTGTACGGATAGTTTGTAAAAGTCGAGATGGTGTAACGTATCGAGTGGAAGTTTTATTTCCCATACTCCTCTGCCGATGGCTAATAACCGATATTCGGGGCGTTCTTTCCAGTTCGAGAAGTTTCCTATCAAATAGATAGCATTGGCATTGGGCGCCCACTCCCGAAATACCCAGTGGCCGTTTTCTTTATGTAATCCGAAGTAAAGATAGCCGTCGGCAAAATCGGAAAGGTTTCCTGTTCCTCCGGTTAGTTCCGAAATTTTTTCCACGGCACGATTGTGCCGGCCTTCGATAGCCTGTTTATAGGGAGCCAGCCACGGGTCGTTTTTTATCAGTTTCAGAGTTTTCATAGGGCTGTATTTTAAGGAGGAATATAAAGAGCGATGCAGTTACTGCTTCTGCCCGTTGTTTCTGTACAAAGAAAAAACAAATGACCCGATGTGAAAATTTTTTGCACGGCCGGGCTCGATTTCCTTTGCATCACGTGCAAATATAATGAAAGTCGAGCGCAGAACAAACAAGTTTATTTATTTTTATATCGAATGTGCTTTTTGTATTCGGTAAGTTTAAATATATGAAAATTGATGCCGGAGACGACCGTGTGGTCGAAAAATCGACTTTGTGTTTTCCCCCCGGAGGTTATTTTCGGTGTGTTTTACTTCGATGGACAACTTTCTTTATCTTTATTCCTTCGGGGAAATTTGTCACTGATGAGAGGTGTGGCGGTTCGACCGGCGTATGTGGGGTGGGTTTTGCGACAGCCGTATTCTGTATTTTTTTCGGTTCAATAGTTTCGGTTTTTTCTCCTTCGTGTGGAACTGTGTTTGTTGCCGTTTCTTTCCCGTTTGTCATCGGTTGGGTTTCGTTAGAGACGGGAGTAACCTCGGCAGAGTCTTTGGGGGTGTATTTGCGAGCATAACGTTCGAGGGTGTTAATGCTGCTCATGAGCGTTTTCACTTCTTTGGGATGCTGCATAATATCGAGTTCGAGCAATTGTGCGTAATAACGCAGCAATACTTGATTGCGTAACAGTTCTATTTGCATACGGCTATTTGCCAGTTCCCGGGTGAATTTCTGTTCTTGTGTTTCCATACTTTTTTTGAGGCAAATGTATGGTCGGGGCATTCGCATTTTATGGCATGATTGAATTTTTTTTACCCGATCGGTATCGGGTAAAAGTAGGGAGGAAGGGATATGTCCGATAGAAGCAGACTGATGAGATGTCGTTTTTCAATACCATAAGCAAGAATGATGTAGTATTTCTAACCCCTCTCATCGTCGCTACCGCTCCTCTGTCTCTCCCCTATATCGCTAACGCAACTCCCCGTAATACTACGGGGCACGGCAGGGGAGAAGTGTTAATACTTTTGATAACAGGAACAGAGAGGTATGTGTTTTCCTCCTCCTCTTTGTGGCGTCAGCAATAGGGGGAGGTGGCACGCAGTGCCAGAGGGGAAGTCCGAGAGAATATTTATGTCGTTATTTCGGTGCGATGTTCAATTCGAACGGAGTATCGGGCGTATATCCGCTACGGATTCTCCACTCTTGCGGGTAGAGGTTGTTGGTTCGGTTGCCAAGATGTTTTGCCCAGCCGAGGGGAAATCCTTCATAGGTGACAAGTATATATCCTCGGGGTAAGTCGGTGGGCAGGAAGAGGCTTTCTCGTCGGAGGTAGGCAAGGGCTGTGTCGAGGGAGGCCTCGTAGCGGACGACTTTATTCATATCGAAGGCTGTGGAGAGTGCCAGCGAGATATGTGGCACGTAGTCTTTTCCTTTGAGCGTGGCTACGGTGATACCGGCGTGCAACAGGTCGAGATTCCGGTCGAGGAGTTTATAATCGGTTGTATACTCGGCCGGGATAGCGATAATTTTCTCTTCGTCGGATATGAATGTATAGCGGTCGGGGTTGGCAACGAGAAGCCTCCATTCATCGGGTATAGCTATTCGGGGTGTTTTATTTTTTTTGTTGCGTTTCTCTGTCTTTTCGGCTGTCGAGAGGAGAGCCTCTCGTCGAGTTTCACCGGGTTCGCCCGGTTTCCGAAGGATTGCCATAAAGAGACCTTCGCCCCGGGTACGGTGGGGCATGAAGCGATAGGCGGGCAGATCGCCAACGAGTGCAGGCGTTATGTTCCAAGCCGGGTCGATATCGACTGTGAGAGGTATGGCCCCGAACTTTTTTCGGAGGAAACCGATCATCTCCTCGTTTTCTTCGGTGTTGTAGGTACAGGTGCTGTAAATGAACAATCCGCCGGGGCGTAGAGCGTTCCACACATCGGTGAGAATGGCGCGCTGTCGCTCGGCGCAATGCGCCACATTCGCCGCTGACCACTCGGTGATGGCGGCGGGGTCTTTGCGGAACATACCTTCTCCCGAACAAGGGACATCGGCGGCAATGATGTCGAAGTATTCTTCGAGTGCGCCGAATGCCGAGGCTTCGTTGCGGGTGACTATGCAATAGGGCGATCCCCATTTGACAATGTTTTCGGCGAGGATATGCGCCCGGTTGGGTATGACTTCGTTGCTGACGATTAAACTGCCGACCGGGAGCGACGCAACGGCATCGGTCGATTTTCCACCGGGTGCGGCACAAAGGTCGAGATAACGGACCGGCTCATGAACGTATTGCCGTATTACCCGATTGAGGAACATCGATGCCGCTTCTTGTACGTAGTAGGCTCCGGCGTGAAGCCGGGGGTCGAAGGTAAACGTTGGCCGGGAAGAGAGATAGAACCCATGTCGAGCCCAGAGAACCGGATCGCCTATCGTGCCTGTCGGAGTACTTTTCGAAGGGTTGAGCCGTATGCTTGTCGGAGATTCCGATTCGAGGGCCTCGGCAAAGCGGGGATAGTCGTCGCCGAGTAATCGGCGGGTACGTTCGATAAATGGGGCAGGCAGGTCTGTCATAACAGTTTCTGTTTTTCTCTTTGGGCAAAAATACCTATTTTTGTCGAACGGTGAAAATGGGTTTTGCCGATAAATCGAATTTGTATGCTCAAAACCGCATTATATCTGATTCCTGTTCCTCTGGGCGATACACCGGTCGAGCAGGTGCTACCTTCTTATAACCGCGAAGTAATAGCCGGGATACGTCACTTTATCGTAGAGAATGTGCGTTCGGCCCGACGGTTTCTCAAAAAATCAAATCCCGATATTTGTATCGACGACTTGACGTTTTATGAATTGAACCGTCACACGGAGGCGACGGAGGTGTCGGGTTTTCTCGAACCGTTGCGGCGGGGATATGCGACAGGCGTGATTTCGGAGGCCGGTTGTCCGGCTGTGGCCGATCCGGGGGCCGATGTTGTGGCGATCGCCCAACGGGAACATTTGCCTGTGGTTCCATTGGTGGGACCTTCGTCGATATTGATGTCGCTGATGGCTTCGGGATTCAACGGGCAGAGTTTCGCTTTTCAGGGTTATCTGCCTATCGAGGCGGGAGAACGGATAAAGAGAATCAAGCAGCTCGAACAACGGGTATATGCCGAAGGGCAGACGCAGATATTTATCGAAACGCCTTATCGTAATCATAAGATGATAGAGGATTTGGTGCGTTCCTGTCGTCCTCATACGAGGTTGTGCGTGGCGGCGGGTATTTCTTGCCCCGATGAAAGTATTCGTACGCTCTCGTTGGGTGAGTGGGCGAAGACGAAGTATGATTATCAGAAAACCCCTGCCATTTTTTTACTTTATAAGTAGATTTTTTCCCTTTGATTATAGAGTTTAACCCCTTCGCCCTGTGGGCACTCCCCCTATATTTCCTTGCGGAAACACAGGGGGAGAGGGGGATGCCCTAATCCGCTCTCTCTCTGCTGTGGTTATTTTTTTCAACCCCTCCGTCTTGTGGACACCTCCTCTATATTTTGCGTTGTAAAACACCCCGTAAGGCTACGGGACACGGCAGGGAGGAGGTTAATACCTTTCTGTTTTTTCAACCCTTTTGTTTCTTCGTGACACTTTATCCTATATTTTATTTGCCACAAAACACCCTGTAATGCTACAAGACACGGCTGGGGAGATGAAGGACAATCTCTATTGGCAGAATCGTTTTTTTTTGCCTTTATGCTTCGTCGGAGATCGAAGAAATTTAAACGGATTCTAAATATCTTACCTTCGATAATTTTCAATTGTGCCGTTAAAAAGCTATCTTTGTGCCCCGAGGAGAAAAAAGGATATGAGCTTACAATTTCTAAGCCTTGCCAGCGGCAGTAGCGGCAATTGTTATTATCTGGGAAACGAGGAGTATGGCATACTGATCGATGCCGGCAAGGGTGTGCGGACGATCAAGAAGGTTTTGAAAGAGTATGGTATCCCTTTTGAAAAAATCGTTGCTCTGTGCATTACCCACGACCATGCCGACCATATCAAGGCGGCAGGGACATTAGGCGAAAAATACGGCATACCCATTTATACCACCGAGGCCATCAAGAACGGAATGAATCGTAATTATTGTATGGTCGATAAAATTTACAGCGCTCATCGGCCTATTGTAAAAGAGATTCCGTTCAAGATCAAGGATTTTACGATTACAGCCTTCGAAGTACCCCATGACGGGAGCGACAACGTAGGCTTTTTTATTTCTTACGGGAATTTGTATTTTGCTTTTGCGACCGATTTGGGGCATATCACGCCTACGGCAGATAAATATTTGCGGCAAGCTAATTATCTGGTCATCGAATCGAATTACGATGAGGCGATGTTGCGTAACGGTTCTTATCCTCTTCATTTGCAGAGACGTATCCTTGCCGATAGCGGCCATATGGACAATGCCCGTACGGCCGAATATTTGGCTCGAATCTATACGCCGGCTTTGCGAAATATTTTTCTATGTCATCTCAGCGGGGATAACAATCACCCTGAACTGGCTTATAAGACGGTGGAAAACCGACTTTACGAGGAAGGCATACGAGTGGGTAAAGATGTGGAGTTGGTGGCACTTACCCGTAATCACCCGTCGGAGCTTTATACGTTTGAAGAGTCGGAAAGAATGGATTGGAACAGTGCGGTTTCGGGAGAAGATGACTGTCTTGGATAGCCGGATCGTTTGCCGGAGTGTCAAAAATAGTGGTTGCGAGAAATTTTTTTGAATAATCGTTTGCCGGTTTCTCGAAAAGAGTTACCTTTGCACCCGTTCCGTCTAAGAAGTCGACTCCGTAGCTCAGTTGGTAGAGCAAATGACTCTTAATCATTGGGTCGAGGGTTCGAGTCCCTCCGGGGTCACAGAAGCGCTTGCAGAAATGCAGGCGCTTTTTTTGTAAAAATTCGATAACAGGAACAGAGTGATGTATCTCCCTCCCCCCCCCCTGTGTTCCGGCAAGGAATATAGGGGGAGAGGAGAGGGGGGTAAATATCTGATATAAACGGCTTAACGAGATGTTGTTTTCAACCCTTCCGTCCTTGCGGACACCTCCCTATGTTTTGCAGGACAAAACACCCCGTAATGCTACGGGGCATGGCAGGAGAGAAGGGAAAATACCCACAAAGCATCGGAGCGAATAAAAGCGGTTCAAAAGGATACTTTCAACACTCTCCCTCTGCTCGTCGTAGATGAGATAGGGGGAGTGCCCGCAGGGCGAGGGGGTTAAGCCTTCAAAATATAATATGCTATCTTTCAATTTCTTTTCTCAAAAACTGTTGTTCCTTCGGTATCTTCCCTATATGGTTAACGTAACTCCCCGTAATGCTACGGGACACGGCAGGGGAGAAGGGGAAATGCAGATTCCTCTCATTCATTAACATTCAAGTCTATCCCCATGAATTTTCTACTGAACCTATATTTATACACAGCCCCGCACAGATGTCATCTGTGCGGGGCTGTGTATATTGGGATTTTATCCTTGCCTACTGCGTTAAGGAACCGATACGAGTGTAGCTCGGTCGTTTACTTTGACTATATAGATTCCTGCGGTGGGGACAGTGAACGATTGGGCTTGTTTGTCGAATAGGTGTTTCCCGGTCATTGTGTAGACTGATATCGATTCGTTCTGGTAGCCTTCAATTATGATTTCCCGCCCTATGGCATATACTTTGTTTCCCTGCTTAGGCATGGAAATTCCCGATGCCCAACCTTCGCTTTGCAGGGTGACGGGAATCGAAGGTAGAATGTCGTTACCTGTGAGGTAGTCGTATTGGACGTAAGAGGCCCCGAAATGGAGAGAGTTGTCCTTGACAGAGGCATTTTGAAGATTGCTCATGCGGTCGATCCGAAAGCCTTGACCGATCCAATCCGTGAGGTCGAAACAATTCTTGTCGTTGACGGTCACGGTACAGTCTCTCCCGTTTCTGAAAGTGGCAGACGAGAGAGCCGTATTACTTGACAAATCGAGCATAAAGAGGGGGCTTCCGCTACACTCAAAATCGGAAAGTGAAGTGCAAGATGACACGTCGAGGTATGAAAGTCCGGAATTTTCATAAAGAGAGACGGAGGTTAACTTTTCGTTTGTGAGCGATAGGTTCGCAAGTCTCGGACAATTTTGCAAATGAAATGTGGATAATTCTGTGCAGCCCGACACGTTCAGCTCTTCGAGCATTGTGTTCCCGCCGATAACCAGTGTCCTGATGGAATCGTTTGTCGGGCGGAAAGTCGTAGCGTTACTGCCCGACAGTCGAAACATTTTGAGGGAAGGAAGACGGGTAAAATCGAACTGGTCGATGTCGTCGAGTGGGTTATTGTCGGCCATGAGGTCTTGGAGAGCCGGGAGAATCCCGAAAGAAAAGTTTCGCAATCGGTTGTCTTCACAAGATAAGTAAGTCAATTTGGGTGAGTTGGATATACGCAATTCTTCTATGCGGTTGTCTCCGCAAGCCAGCCATGCGAGATCGGGGTGATTTTCAAATATGAGGGTGTCTATATTGTTGTGCTGGCAATTTACTTCGGATAGATGCGTGTTTCCCGAGAGGTCGACCGCTTGGAGTTTGTTGTTCAAGCAGTCCAACCTTGTGAGGTTTTTGAAGAATTCGAGTCCTTTTAGTGTTGTTATATTGCGTTCGTTTACATTGATATAAGTTGTTTCGTTAAATTCATAGTCGGACATATAACCGTCGTTCAACCAGTCTATGGTGTGTAAATATTTCTGAAAAGCCGTGTCGGGGAAAACGGTAACATCGTCAATAGCGAGATAGTGCTCAGGGGCTATCATGAACGGAACCGAGTTGTACTCGGTCGGGCCGATAATCTCACCGATGCCGTCATTGTCCAAATCGGTGAAGATATCGACTGTGGCGATAGTTCCCTGTTCGGCTGTCAATAAGGAATTGTAGACGTATGTCTGTTCCTCGCCTTCTTTCAGTACGAGGAAATCGCTTTCAAAAGGTTGGGCTATACCGTTCCCGGAGGCTTTGTCGTAACAAAAAGCGTTGATGCAGCCGATAAAGCAGCCCGAGGTACAACGTACCGTGAAAGAGGCTTCGAATTTATCCGGAGACACGCAGCCTTGATTTTTGACCGCAATGGGCGAGACGAGTTCCAATACGCTTGTTTCGGGTGCGGGCAACACGGTTATGTCTTGTTCGCATATTGGCTGGTATTTGACTCGTAACTGCAATTTGTATTCTCCTGCCGGAACGGGTCTGTCCATGGCGCCTATTAGGATTTCGCTCCAAGAAAAATCGATTGTATCTCCGGGAGTCAAGTCTACCGGCCTTTGTTTGCTCCAAGAGTATGAATTGTCGGTTCGGGTGAGAAGAAGTTGTATATCTCCGGAATACTCATAACCTGTTACGGAGAGTTTTATATCGAAGTCGGCTCGTTTCCCGCTATACAGCTCGTGCTTGGGGGTAATTTGACTTGTAAATATGGGTTCTATCGCCGGAAGCGAGAAGTTTTTGCCCTCATTGGATACTGTTAGCGACAGGTATTGTATTTTATTGGAAGGGAACGGAACTACTTTTGTTTGATTCTTGCCCGTTATTCGGTAAATAGGGTAAAGATTGTATTCGCCGATTGGCAGCTCCGGTAAATTATCGAGGGGGATATCAAAGAAATACCGCTCATTGTATTGGGCCGGAAAAGATTCTGTGGTTATGAAGTGGAATTGGGAGTCTCCTCCATTCGATGGCTTGATTTCGATGCCGGTCTCGATGCTTATAGTTTCCTCACCGGCGTTTATCACATCGGCATTATAGCCAAAACTTCCATTTTGGGAATCTGTTAAAAACAAACTCCCGTATCCGATAATGGAGAGGGGAACGTGTCGGTTCGCATCGGGGCGCTCTATACCGTAAACGATACATTGTCCCGAACTGTAATCGCCCGCTCCTCCGCCGATACCGACATCGCTCAAACGAATGGCATAGAGACGGAAATAGCCGTTGGCATGACCACCCCACCCGAAATTGAAATGGAAATAGCCGTTCCCGTCGTATCCGTCACAGACGAACGCATGCACACCTCCGGCATAATATAGAGGTCTATTTTCTGATAATTCGTTATAAATAAGGTCTTCCCATGTTTTAATGCCATATTGGTCTTTTTCGGCGTAAAGTACTCCGTTGTATCCGAAATAGTCGTTCAGGGCAGGAGCGATATTTGTTGAAAAAGCGGCACTTTCGGTGGCTCCGTATTTCATTTTTACCGCCACACCGCAATGGTACATCAGTTCGGCCACTTCCGTGCAGGCTGTTTCTTCGCTTCCCGTTCCGTATGTAGGGGTCATTTGTTCCCAATTGTATCGGGCTTTGCTGAAATCGACATCTCCGTAGGAGCCCGATCCTTGTTCCGGCCAACGGTGGTGATACATGAGGATAGACATGGCGGTAGCCACACACCCCGTGGGAGCATGTTTCCCGTTTATAATCGGAGTTAGACGATTGTAAGGATCGTCTTGATTCCACATAGCCTCGCATAGCGGGGCGATAGCCGGTTTGTCGGGGGTAGAACCTTTGGGAGAGGCCGATATCGACTGTGTTTGATTTGCGGCCCATTCCAGTTCATCGGCGTAGCTATTCAATAATTCCCTTAATCCATCTGGAATATTGTGAGGGTCGAAGCTACCTTCGTCTGCGTAACCCAAGACTATCGGTTCGTTTTGTGCTCCGACGACAACGAAGCCGTCTGTTTCGCCTCGGTTAAAGATATAATAAGCCGTTTCGTTGTTACTCAGCATTCTTTTTTCGGCTAATTTTAGTCGTGGGCTTTGTCGGGAAATGTCTCGTTTGGAGGGAATTTTTGTAATCCGTTCGTTGAAAAATCGACAAGCCTCTGCGCGGGCTGTTTCTTCATCGATCGATTGGGCTTGGAGTAGCAAGGTACAAGCACTCAGCATGCCAATCATAAAAGTAAGTTTTATTTTCATATCATGTTGGTTATTGGGATTTTCATTCTCGGCTTATTGCTTAAATATCTTTGTTACAAATATAATAATATAAAAATTTTTTATCCCGATTTTATAAAGAAAATATAATTGTCTATATTATTTTATAATAAGAGACTCTTTGATTTTGAAAATACACGAATGGGGCGCGAGGGGGATATTGCGTCCGAAGGCGATGGAGTTTGAGGGCAGGACTGTTACCCGGTAATTTGATTTGCGCTTGTGGCTTGGTAGGAATTTGAAAGGGCTCATTGATACTTCAAATCCCTTCGTTCTTGCGGCCACCTCCCCTATATTTTGCTGGGCAAAAACACCCCGCAATGCTGCGGGACACGGCAAGGGAGAAGGTTAGAATGTTTTGTCTTGTTGCGTAGAAAACTACAAAAGCTAAGAAATGTGTTGTACTCCTCCTCTGCGCACGAATGTGCGATAGGGGAGGTGTCTGTAAGGACGGAGGGGTTGAAAACGCCATCATATCAGTCTGTTTATACCGGACATATCCCTTTCTCCCCTGCCATGTCCCGTAGCATTACGGAGAACGGTGTTAGCTATATATGGGAGAGAATATACAAGAACAATCCCCACTAAATTTTTACTGACCTATTTTTTTGCCTAATATGCAAATGGTAGGCTGCATCTTCTGTATTATGTATGGTAAAGAGTAGGCTTTGCCATAAAACAAAAAACACCTGCAAGACTGATTCTTACAAGTGCGGACATATATAGTTGTTTTTGGGGATAGTGGGCGTTGACGGATTCGAACCGCCGACCCTCTGCTTGTAAGGCAGATGCTCTAAACCAGCTGAGCTAAACGCCCTTGTTTTCGTGAGCTTTCGCTCAACAAGGTTTTGTCCAAGATTTTGTGGGCGTTGACGGATTCGAACCGCCGACCCTCTGCTTGTAAGGCAGATGCTCTAAACCAGCTGAGCTAAACGCCCGGATAGTTTGCCGAAAAGCGTTGCAAAGGTAATACTATTTTTTTATCTGCAAAACAAAAAATGAAATTATTGTGTAAAAATTGCCGGGGAAATCGTATTTTTGTACTCTATTTCAAATAAAAGACTATGGAATTATCATCACTCACGGCTATATCTCCTGTCGATGGCCGCTATCGCAATAAGGTGAAAAATTTGTCGCTTTATTTTTCGGAATGGGCACTTATCCGGTATAGGGTACGGGTCGAAATCGAGTATTTCATTGCATTGTGCGAATTGCCGCTTCCTCAGCTCTCGGGGGTAAATCCTGATTTGTTTCCGGCGTTGCGCAAGATATATACCGATTTTACGGAGGCCGATGCCGAAAAAGTGAAGTCGATAGAGTCTGTTACTAATCATGATGTGAAGGCTGTCGAGTATTTTATTAAAGAGAAATTCGACGAATTGCATTTGGAGGCTTATAAAGAGTTTATCCATTTCGGGTTGACTTCACAGGATATTAATAATACGTCGGTTCCTCTTTTGTTGAAAGAGGCTTTGCACGATTGTTATTTCCCAGTGTTGAAAGATATGCTGGCTATTATCAACCGGTATGCCGAGGAATGGAAAGATATTCCCATGCTTGCCAAAACTCACGGGCAGCCGGCATCGCCCACCCGTCTGGGGAAAGAGATACGGGTATTTGGCTATCGGTTGGAACGGCAGATGGCTTTGCTCGAATCGGTTCCGGTGAGCGGTAAGTTCGGAGGAGCTACCGGTAATTTCAATGCTCATCGTTTTGCTTATCCCGATATCGATTGGCCGGCATTCGGGAATAGATTTTTGAAGGAGCGGTTGGGGATAGACCGGGAGGAGTGGACCACTCAAATTTCGAATTATGACAATCTCGCCGCTCTGTTCGATGCTTTGCGTCGTATCAACACGATTGTGATAGATCTCGACCGGGACTTCTGGCAATACATTTCTATGGAGTATTTCAAGCAGAAAATCAAAGCGGGAGAAGTGGGTTCGTCGGCAATGCCTCACAAGGTGAACCCCATCGATTATGAAAATTCGGAGGGGAATCTCGGAATAGCCAATGCCATACTGGACCACTTGTCTTCGAAGTTGCCGGTTTCGCGCTTGCAACGCGACTTGACCGATTCGACCGTGTTGCGGAATGTGGGTGTTCCTTTGGCTCACACGCTGATTGCCTTCCATAGTACAATCAAGGGCTTGAATAAACTGTTACTGAACGAACCGGCTATATATCGCGATCTCGATCAGATGTGGAATGTGGTAGCCGAAGGTATCCAGACGATTTTGCGGAGGGAGGGTTATCCTCACCCGTACGAGACTTTGAAGGCTTTGACACGGACGAATACGGTAATTAATGCCGACTCCATACGGGAATTTATCGATACGCTCGATGTTTCGGAATCGGTAAAAGAGGAATTACGAAAGATAACTCCTCACTCATATACCGGGTTTTGATGAGGTGGGGAAGCCTCGCAAGATTAGATGAAAAATAGAAATGAGACTTGTAACCGAAGGAGAATAAGAGAACCTCTTATTCTCCTTCGACGTTTATCGCATGCCGGTTCTGTATTGGGTTCAGTAGAAAATCAGAAGGAATAGACATGAATTTTAGCGATGAAATTCTTGACAATAGCAACAGTTCGATCTCTTCGATGAAGGATTGAGAAAGATAATGTATTATGTTTTTGAAGGCTTAATCCCCTAGCCTTTCGGGCACTCCCCCTATCTCATCTGCGATGAACAGAGGTAGGGTGTTGATACTTTGATATGTTTCCTCTGTTGCGGATAATTTTATTTAACCCCTCTGTCCTTCGGACACCGCCTCTATATTTTGCTGTCGCAAAACACCCCATAATACTACGGGACACGGCAGGGAAGAGGTTTTAATAATCTCACTCCAATCCCTCACTGTTCTAAAAAAAAGGGCTGAAATGTCCGGCAATGCCACATAGATACAATAGGAAGAAAAGATTAAAATGGTAATTCTCATTTCGGCACAGGGATAGATTTTACCCTTCTCCTCTGTGTCGTATAGCGATAGGGGAGAGGCCGAAGAAACAGTCGTTTCTGAGGAGGGGGGGTAAATATGCAAGGATAACCCCACTGATTCCCGTATTGAGTATGTATTTGTTGCTTTGAACGGTTGTAAGGCAGATTCTTTGCAAGCCGGACGAACAAAAGGCCCGAGCTTTTGTTTTTTTAAGCAGAAAATAACAACTTATTCGATTGTAATAGAAGCAAAATGAAAAATCCTTCGTATCTTTGCAACGTGTTTACAAACATAGGCTGCGGCTCGATAGTAAATTTGTTTTTACTTTCGGTTTGCACTAATTTTTGTTTATGAGAAAAAATAACTATCATTTATAACAGATGTTTTTTAATAGGCCGAGAGGCTTGTATTTTTAATTACAAACAATTTCTATGGAAAGCGAAAAAAGAGCTAAGCGTCCGCGCATCGGAATGTCGAACCGCGAAGGTGCGACCGAGCGATATGAAAAAGTAGAGTACAGAAGAAATGGAGGAGAAGAGGGACACTCCTCGTACAGTGCAAATGCGGAAAGACCATACTATCCCCGCAATAACTATGGAGATGGAGGAAATCGTTCTTACGGCAACGAACGTCCAAACAACTATGGTAATCGTCAGGGAGGGTATAGCAATAACCGTCAGGGCAATTACGGAAACAACCGTCGGAACAATAATTACAACAATACTCCGAGGTATAATCAGGATTATAATCGTAATAACGAAGTGGGAGAGGGCTTCCAGCAGCCTTACGGGGAAAGTGAGAGACCTCGTTATCCGAAGCAAAACAATCGCCCGGGCGGATATAATAACCGGGGGTATAATAATCGCGGAGGATATAATCAGAATCGCCAGCAACCGCGTCGGAATAATAAGGTGTTCAGCCGCCCGCAGCGCATCGAATATGAGTTGCCGGAGGTGGATCCGAATGAACCGATTCGTCTGAATAAATTTATGGCTAATGCAGGGATCTGTTCCCGTCGTGAGGCCGACGAATTTATTCAAGCCGGAGAAGTGTTGGTCAACGGGGTTGCCGTGACCGAACTGGGAACGAAGATTACCCGTAATGATACGGTGACATTCCGTGGCAAGGTGGTGACTTTGGAACGTAAGATTTACGTATTGTTGAATAAACCTAAGGATTGTGTGACTACATCGGACGATCCACAAGGACGACTCACGGTGATGGATATCGTGCGTAACGCTTGTACCGAACGTATTTATCCGGTGGGACGTCTTGACCGCAACACGACCGGTGTGTTACTGCTGACGAACGATGGCGACCTTGCATCGAAACTGACGCACCCGAAGTTTATCAAGAAAAAGATATACCATGTGTGGCTCGACCGAGATGTGAGCGAGGAGGATATGCAACGAATCGCCGATGGTATAGAATTGGAAGACGGCCCTATACAGCCCGATGCCGTAAGTTATGCCAACGAGACGGATATGAACCAAGTGGGTATCGAGATTCATTCGGGGCGGAATCGTATCGTGCGTCGTATTTTCGAAGCCTTAGGGTATCGTGTGGTTAAACTCGACCGGGTTTATTTCGCCGGGCTTACCAAGAAGAACCTGCAACGGGGACGTTGGCGTTACCTCACTCAGCAAGAGGTGAACATGTTGCAGATGGGTTCATTCGAATAAGAAATGTTTATCACGTCCCGAACGGTTCTCCGTACGGGACGATGCTTAAAAAAGTGTACAATTATATAGAAAAGTATGGAAACAATGAAAAGAACCAAAGTCGTCGATGCATTTGATGCATCTCTTTACGGGACAAAAGTAAATGTAAAGGGTTGGGTGCGTACGCGCCGTGGCAATAAGAATGTGAATTTTATTGCCGTGAACGACGGTTCTACCATTAAAAATATACAGGTCGTGGTGGACCTCTCCAAATTTTCGGAAGCGGAGATGAAACCGATAACGACCGGTGCTTGTATTAGTGTCATCGGTACATTGGTGGAGTCGCAAGGTAAAGGTCAGCAGGCCGAGATACAGGCCGATAGCATAGAGCTTTACGGCGGCGCCGACCCCGATGTATATCCGTTGCAGAAGAAAGGGCATACGCTGGAATTTTTACGGGAAATCGCACATTTGCGTCCTCGCACGAACACATTTGGAGCAGTGTTGCGTATCCGTCACAATATGGCTTATGCCATTCACAAATATTTCAACGATCGGGGATTTTTCTATTTGAATACTCCGTTAATTACGGGTAGCGACTGCGAAGGCGCAGGAGCTATGTTTCAAGTAACGACTCTTGACTTGAACCAAGTACCTAAGACCGAGGACGGAGCGGTGGATTATAGCGAGGATTTCTTCGGCAAACCTACCAGCCTCACTGTATCGGGACAGCTCGAAGGTGAATTGGGTGCGATGTCTTTGGGCGCGATTTATACGTTCGGCCCTACGTTCCGCGCCGAGAATTCGAATACGCCGCGACATTTGGCCGAGTTTTGGATGGTAGAGCCGGAAGTCGCTTTCAATGAAATCGGAGAGAACATGGATTTGGCGGAGGATTTCCTCAAATACCTGATTCGTTATGCGCTCGATCACTGTCAGGACGACCTCGAATTTTTATGCCAAATGTACGACAAGGAATTGATCGACCGGTTGAAGTTCGTCGTGGATAACGATTTTGTGCGGTTGCCGTACACCGAGGGTGTAAAAATATTAGAGGAGTCGGGTCATAAATTCGAATATCCAGTCTATTGGGGCGCCGATTTGCAGAGCGAACATGAGCGTTTCTTGGTAGAGGAACATTTCAAGAAACCGGTTATCCTTACCGATTATCCGAAAGAGATAAAGGCTTTTTATATGAAAATGAACGACGATGGCAAGACGGTTCGGGCGATGGACGTGCTGTTCCCCCGTATCGGCGAGATTATCGGAGGTTCGCAGCGTGAGGAAAATTATGATAAGTTACTTGCCCGTATCGAAGAGTTGCATATCCCGATGAAGGATATGTGGTGGTATCTCGATACCCGCCGTTTCGGTACGGCTCCCCACTCGGGTTTCGGGCTCGGATTCGAACGGTTGCTGTTGTTCGTTACGGGTATGACTAATATCCGCGACGTGATACCGTTCCCTCGTACACCGAAAAACGCAGAGTTTTAAAGAGGTTTTTTTGTATAATTAAACGGGGTTACCTGTAAAGGTAACCCCGTTTTGTGATTTAGTAGAAAATTTGTGAGGATAGACTTGGATTTTAGAGATGAATCTCTGTCGACAACCTCATTCCGGATATCTTCGGAGAAGAATTGAGAAAGACAATATATTGCTTTTTGAAAGTTTAATCCCCTCGCCCTGCGGGTACTCTCCTTGTATCCCTTTATGGGAACACCCCGTAAAGCTACGGGACACGGCAGGGGGAGAGGGGGATGCCCTAATCCGTTCCCTCTTGCTGCGGGTATTTTTGAACTCCTCCGTCACTACGTGCCACCTCCCCTATCGTACGTGTGTGCGCAGGGCAGGAGGTTAATACCTTTCTGTTTTCCGATTCTTCCGTCACTATGTGTCTCCTCTCCCTATATTTTGTTTGGCGACATATACTCCATAGGGTTGCGAGAAACGGTAAGGGAAGAGTTTCCCCTCTGCCGCATTATTTTGGAGAATGAGATGGAGATTGTATTTACCCTTCTCCCCTGTGTGGCGTTAGCCGTATAGGGGAGACATCGAAGAAACAACGGTTTCTGAGGAGAGGGGTTGGAATATACAAGGTCAATCCCTACTAATTATCGACTGAGCCCGTTTGGTCTCTGATGATATAAGATGATTATCGCTGCGATTGAATCTGATTCTGTTCAGGAAAGTGAGGTTGTTTTATTTGAATCTTTTTCCGTTCCAATGCAACACGATTGAATCTTGCAGATAGGGTTCGATACGATCGAATGATTCTTTGTCTAGATAGTTTGCCCATGACTGCCGGGCACATAGAGAACCGTCGGTAGCGAAGTTGTACTCCACAAGGAAAATGTCTACCGGACGTAACAAGTCTTCTTTTTTTGCCTTTGTCAAGCTATCGGGGAATTGGAAAAACTCTTCCCGTCGTATCTGGCGAATGCGTTCCGAAGCGGGGAGTTCCTTCCATGCAGTGTCGAAAAACCGTATGCGACTGTCTCCCGCCGGGGCATATACCGTATTGACAAGAGCGATAATCGTATCGTTGCCGGTTGTATCATACCACCGTATTTCCATTTTACTGCGTTTCGACAGGTCGATCGAGAGCAGGCTGTCTTGTAGCAGTGTCATCTCGGCTTTACTGCCGAGTTTCGTGACAATCTCGGCTTTCTGTCCGGCGTGCATCAAATCGATCAGGTCCTTCCTTCGGTTCACTTCGATAGAAGGGACGAGCGAGTCGGGCATGGCAATGAATAATTGCGCTACTGGTTCTATTGCCGATGATGTCAAGGTGACTATCGAGCATAAACAGAATAACAGATTCTTTAGTTTCATAACGATCGTTTGACACAAAAGTAATCATATTTGCTTCTGTGAGCCAAAAAAACAGCCGTAAATATTGTTACCGTCTTTTATTTTGTGCCGAGATAAAGGAAGAACATACCCAATAGGACGAGTATCAAATCGAACGATTTGCTACGGATATTTTTTTCTCGGAACAGGAATGCGCCGGCTATGAAGCTGACGACGACACTGCTGCGACGTACCATAGAGACGATAGAAATCATGGAGTCGGGGTAGCTGAGGGCGTAGAAATATACGAAGTCGGCACAAACGAGAAACAGGGAGATGAAAAAGATAGAGGGTTTCCAAACAAAAGGTGTGGTATGCTTACGTTTGGGATACCATAATACAAAGAGAATAACGGTCATCATCGCCATTTGATAGTAGGAGTACCATACTTGTACGGTCATTCGGTCGAAGCCGTGCGACATGAGATATTTGTCGTACAACCCGCTGGCCGCACCGGTGATTGTGGCGAGGACTATAAAGAGAATCCAGATATTGTGTTTGAAATTGATGCCTTCCTTTCTTCCGGAGAAGGATAGCATAATGAACGAGACGATCGCCAGAATGACTCCGATCCATTGATAGAGATTCAGTTGCTCGCCGAAGATGAGTAATGCTCCTACGAGTGTGAGAATGGGTTGGGAAGCCTTGATTGGCCCGGCTATGGTGATGGGCAAATGTTTGGTGGCGAAATAGGCACAAGTCCATGATGTGAGGACGAGCGCCGCTTTGCCTATGATATAAATATGCTCGTGACCGGTGGAAGGGGGCACATAGAAGAGTGAATTTCGCATAAATTCGGGAAACCCGTAGGAAAGGACAATACACGGGAGGAACAACAGACTGCAAAAACAGGTATTGAGAAAGAGTACAGGAATGACAGCATTGTTGTCGAGCGATTTCTTTTTACAGACTTCGTAACAGCCTAATAGGAAAGCCGAGAGAAAAGCGAGTGATAACCACATCTTTTGTATCTTTTAGTTATATCTGTAAATCGCCTGCAAAGTTAGAAACTGTTTTAATTTTTACAAATAGATGTTTGGTGCAAGTGGAACGGGTGTCTGACTGAATGGGTCTCTTCACCTTATATTATGCGGTAACAGGCGGGTTTCGAACTATCCATCGTCATGTGGTATTTGCTTTATTGTATGTGAAGCCGACAGTGTTTTCAAGTTCTTTCTCTCGTTGATGTGTTTCATTTCGTTCTTCCTAAAATAGTAGGAGGGGGGATTGGAAAAAGGAATAAAATGTATTTAACCTGAGCTTTGCCTTTGTGTAACGAATTCATTTGGTATTTTAATTCACCCTTGCTTATTTCGGTGAGATAGGGGGAGTACTCGTAGGGTGAGAGGTGTTCAGACATAAGCCGTTTTTTAGGAGACGCAATCGTTTCACTATGTGCAGGAGCCCTAAGATACCCATTAGTAGACCGGCCTTGTAGTGTAATTTCCCAAACGGCGAATTTGCTCCTTCGACAAAACACAACAACCATATACCGGTAATAATGACCCATATAAAGATGAATGTGAGCAGTAGGACGATTTTTTGTTTCCTTCGTGTTTTGCGTTCCCGCTTTTTGTTTTTCAAGCCTTTGTACCAAAACCAATGACTTTTGATGTGTATGATCCCGAATGTAGTAAAGAGCAGACTGTCGATGGTATGAAATACCGCCCAGTTGTGCCAAATGTCGTGTTCGGTTCCGTGGCCTGCGATGTGCAGTTGTATACCTGAGTATAATGATAAGACGAAAAGGGGAATTAATATTGCGTCTGTCAAGTAAATAAGCCGTCTTTTGTTCATCGTTTTTTCTTGTTCGATAGGTTCTTTTGGAGACAGTACAAAGTAACGGCTTATAGGGAAACTGGGAAATAGACTATATGGGGTAATGATTGGATTATTCGAGGTATTTTTTTCTGTATGTAGTGGGGGATAAACCGGCTGTTTGAGTGAATAGACGGGTGAAATAGGTATGGTCGTCGAACCCTAGATTGAAAGCTATCTCTTTTATGCTCAAGGTGGTATAGATTAGCATACGTTTGGCTCTCAATATGATTTCGTCTTGAATGTATTTGCTTGCGGTGGTCCCGGTTATGTTTTTGACGACTTCATTCAGATAGACCGGGGAGATATGTAGCAGTTGTGCGTAATAAGAAGGTCTTCTGTTGATATGAGAATCTTCGGAGAGTAGTTTTTTGAGAGCTAAGGTGATTTCGATTTGTCTTCTGCTTTTCAATTGACGGCAGATGATGTTTTGTATGTTATCGATTATTATACCCGTGGCAGCACGGGATAAGTCTTGTACGATTCGTTTGGTACGGCTGCTTTCCGGTATATTTATATTTCGGGAGATAATGGAGAAAATTTGTTCCAATTCGTTGAATTGCAGGTCGTTTATTCGGAACGGTGCGACAGATAATGCGTATTCGGATAAGATTTGTTTATCCGGTGCGTCGATAAATACACTATCTATGAAAAGTATCGTTGCTTGCGCATTTCCTGTGTCGACAACCCGGTGAACTTGACCCGGTTGAACACATAATATTTCATGGTCCGATACTGTGTAATTTTTAAAGTCGATACTGATACAGCAATGCCCGTTTTCTACTATGCCGAATATGTAGTAATCGTCTCGGTGGGCATATTGGACGGGTTCTTGGAAAGAGCCGGGAGAAATTGTTTTTAGCAATATTCCGCAGTCCGATTGTTGGGTGGCCTTGTGTGTAGGGATCGTTACGGGCATATATTTGTTTTTTTACAAAACTAATAAAAAGTTGATTTTTCTACTCTCACCTGCAACTTTTATTATATTATAGAAAGGAAGAACAGTCCGGTTTATTTTTAGCTCTCTCGTTCTGAGGACTTGTATTGCTTGATATAGAGGCAGAAGATGGTAGATTAGGACTTTGTTTGTGTTGTTTTTTGAAAAGTCTATTGCAGATAGGTAGTGATTCGAAATAAAAAATGGACAAGTCCGTTTTGCCCTTTTCGTGCCTTGCGTTATCTTTGCATTTTACGAAAATAGACTGTGCCTCGGTGTAACCAAGTGAGTTTGTTTCCACTCTCGGCTTGTACTATTTCTTTAACATACATCGTTGTAAATTATGGAGTTGCTATATATCCATTGGAATCCCGATCCCATATTGTTTTCGATTGCCGGCATTGCGATACGTTGGTACAGTATTTTTTGGTTTATCGCCATTTTGGCGGGCAGTCAGGTGGTTTATAAATTGTATCAATCGAAGGGTTTACCTGTCGATACGTTTCAGAATTTGTTTTTATACAGTTTCTTAGGTATTTTTATCGGGGCACGGTTAGGACATTGTTTGTTTTATGAGCCTGACTATTACCTGAGTCACCCGTTGGAAATTGTTTTGCCGGTGCACTTTTATCCCGATGGCGATTGGAAGTTTACGGGATATGCGGGATTGGCAAGTCATGGTGGAACGTTGGGGTTGATTATAGCCCTTGCTATATTTTGTCGCAAGACCAAGATTCATTATCTCGATATTCTCGATATGATGGGTATCGCCGCACCATTGGCGGCGGGTTTCATACGGCTTGCCAACTTGATGAATTCCGAAATTATAGGTTTGCCCGCCGATGTGCCGTGGGCTTTTGTATTCGAGCGTGAGGATATGCTCCCTCGTCACCCGGCTCAGTTGTACGAGGCTATCGCTTATTTTCTGTTTTTCTTGATTATGGTCGGGGTCGCTCGATATAAAAAGGATAATTACGGGCGAGGTTTTTACTTCGGGTTGTGTATTACTTTGATATTTTTGTTCCGCTTCTTTATCGAATTTTTGAAAGAGCGGCAGGTGGATTTCGAGAATGTATTGCCTATCGATATGGGGCAGATATTGAGTATCCCGTTTGTCTTGTTGGGGCTATATTTCGTAATCACGAAACGGAAGAAAGCGGTTCGATAGGTGGTCGCGCAAGAGTCGTTGTCCGGGAAATTTCGAAAGAAATTCTCAGAGTTCTTTTTTCAAATAGATCATATCGACGAGCTGTTTCCCTCCTTCGAAGATAGGGTGCGGATAATTGTCGGTAAAGAAACGAGGAATACGATGGGAGTAGCGGAACCCACAATGCTCGTAAAAGGGTATCGTGAGAGGCGAGTCACCTGTGCCGACTTGTAGTATCGTGCCGGGTGCGTTATAGCGATTTTCTATGTATTCGATTAGCCGACGGGCATATCCTTGTCGTTGGAATGGCGGATAGGTGGCCAGATTTTTAATTTCGTGAAGATTTTTCCCTTCTTGTGTGACAATACAGATACTTTTCAAATCGTCATCATACAAGGCGAACATTTCGCCGCGGTCGAGATAACGGGCTATCATAGTTTCGCTTTCGTCGGCCAATAAAAGCAGGTCAAGAAAGTCGGCCTTGTTTTGTGTGATGTGTTTGATTTTCACAGGTCGTGTAAGGATTAACGAGGCAGGAAAAGGTGGTCGGGATAAACGATGTCGTGAAGAAAGAGCGCTTTGCCGGGGACCGAAGTTCCAGCGGCGCAACGGTTTTTTTGCTCGATGATATGGCCGAAGTCCTCCACCGATAGTTTTCCCTGTCCTACATCGAGCAGCGTTCCTACGATGGCCCGCACCATGTTACGGAGGAAACGGTCGGCAGTGATGGTAAATACATGTCGTTCGCCTTCGGGTTCCCAGCGGGCGAATGTCACTCGGCAATTATTGGTTTTAACATCGGTATGCAGTTTGCTAAAACTGGTGAAATCGGTATATCGGTAGAGCTGTTCGGCCGCCGTATTCATTTTGTCGAAGTCGAGATCTCCCCGATAACGGCAGGCGAAGGATTCGATAAATGGTGATTTGTGATCTATTATGTAGTATTTGTAGGTGCGACTCAAAGCATCGAATCGACTGTGTGCTTCGGCAATGACGGGACGTATTTCGTAGACAGCTATGTCGGGCGGCAGAATACGATTGAGTTTGTCGGCCGTTTCGGTCGGATTGTCGAGGGGTATTGGAGCGTCGAAGTGGGCAACCATGAGTCGGGCGTTGACGCCGGCGTCGGTTCGTCCCGCTCCTGTCACCGGAGTTTCACGGCGGAGCAATGTGGCTAACGCTTTTTCAAGGACTTCTTGCACAGTGATTCCATTGGGCTGTATTTGCCAACCATGATACTGCGCACCGTTGAAAGAAAGGTAGATGAAATAGCGTTGCATTTTTAAATAGGAATGGATTACCGGGAAGCTCGTGTCCCGATAATCCATGTGAAAAGTTAGTCGTTTTCTAAATAGGTATATCCGTACAAACCCGATCGGTAGTTGGAGAGAAATTCTCTACCTTCTTCGGGAGTGATGATGCCGGCTTTCATAGACGAGGTTACCCATGTTTCCACACTGCGAACCAGTTTCTTGGGTGAGAACTGCACGTAGTCGAGGACTTCGGCCACCGTCTCGCCATCGATGACTTGGTCTATTTCGTAGCGGTCTTTGTACACGCTGACGTGCACGGCATTCGTGTCACCGAAAAGGTTGTGCATATCTCCCAATATCTCTTGATAGGCTCCCACGAGGAATACGCCTATGTAATAGGGCTCCTTGTTGTTGAGCGCATGTACGGCAAGGTGCGAGTTCGCTCCGTGCGATGAGATGAAATTATTGATTTTTCCGTCGGAATCGCAAGTAATGTCTTGTATGGTTGCCGTGCGGTCGGGGCGCTCGTCGAGCCGACTGATAGGCATGATGGGGAAAAGTTGGTCGATCGACCATGAATCTGGTAACGACTGGAACAGAGAGAAGTTGCAGAAATACTTGTCGGGCAGAAGTTTGGAGATTTTCCGAAGTTCTTCGGGAGCATGCTTCATGTCGGAGGCGATTTCGTTCACTTCGCGAGCCACAGACCAGAATAGTTGCTCTATTTGGGCACGGGTACGTAAGTCGAGTAGCCCCAACCCGAACAGGTCGAGAGCTTCTTCCCGGATTTGCAGGGCATCATGCCACGATTCGAGCAACCGGGGTTGATTCATGTTGTCCCATATTTTATAGAGCTCGTCTACCAGTTCGTGAGGATTTTCACCGAGTTCCTCTTTCTCGTCCCATATCGGGAGCGAGGTAGTTTCCAGTACTTCGAATACTAGTACGGAATGATGGGCAGTAAGCGATCGTCCCGACTCGGTGATGATGTTCGGTTGCGGCAAATTGTTTTTAGCGCAAGCATCGACCAACGCCGAGACGGAGTCGTTGACATACTCCTGTATAGAATAGTTCATACTGCTCTCGCTCGATGAGGAGCGGGTTCCGTCGTAATCGACACCCAAGCCTCCGCCGATATCGACAAACTCTACATGGAATCCCATGTTTTGGAGCTGGACATAAAATTGCGAGGCTTCTTTGAGTGCATTTTTGATGCGGCGTATTTTTGTGATTTGGCTGCCGATGTGGAAGTGTATCAGTTTGAGACAATCGGTCATCTTGGCTTTTTCCAAGAAATCGAGAGCTTCTAACAATTCGCTGGAATTGAGCCCGAATTTGCTTCCGTCACCTCCGCTTTCTTCCCATTTGCCGCTGCCTGAACTTGCCAGTTTGATGCGAATCCCGATGTTCGGACGTATTTTCAAGCGTTTGGAAATATCGGCTATGAGACGTAGTTCGTTCAATTTTTCCACGACAAGGAAGATGCGCCGTCCCATCTTTTGAGCTAAAAGCGCCAATTCTACGTAGTTCTCATCTTTGTATCCGTTACAGATGATGAGCGAGTTTTCATCGGTGTTGATTGCCAATACAGCATGCAATTCGGGTTTGGAACCCGCTTCCAAGCCGATGTTGAATTTTTTACCGTGACTGACGATCTCTTCCACCACCTGTCGCATTTGGTTGACCTTGATGGGGTAGATGATGAAGTTTTTGGCCGTGTAACCATATTCGTCGGCCGCTTGTTGAAAACATTTGGATATTTTCTCGATACGATTATCGAGAATATCGGGAAAACGCAACAATACGGGCGATGTGACGTCGCGGACTTGTAACTCGTCCATTAATTCTTTCAAATCGACCGATGCGCTTCCCTCCCGGGGCGTTACAGCGACGTGCCCTTTGTCGTTGATCGAAAAATATTTCAGGCCCCACCCATTGATGTTATATAGTTCGGCGGAGTCCTCAATACGCCATTTTCTCATTTTTTATAAACGAATTGAATTTAAGGGGTTATAAAAAATATACGGAGGGCAAAAGTACAGATAATAATTGAATAGAGAAAGCAGAAACGGTTTCAAAATGCAATAATGTGCGATTGTACAAAGATTTAACCTTTTTCTGAGTATATTTATTGAACATTTTGCAGGTTATATCGATATAAAGAGAGTGGAATGCCACATTTTCCGTTATGTAAAATTAGTAAAAAAGTATGCGGTATGCATGTTTTTTATACTTGTTGATAAAGGGAGTCGGCAAAAATGTTTATCTTTGCAACGATTGTCGAAAACAAGCCGGACTAGCTGATAAGAAAAGTCCTATTGATTTTGTTCGCAATCTTTTCACATGAGGAATTACTAACATTAATTTATTATAAGATGGTAAGCTACAAAGAATTAGGATTGGTAAACACCAAAGAGATGTTTGCTAAGGCTATCAAAGGCGGTTATGCAATTCCCGCTTTCAACTTTAACAATATGGAACAGTTACAGGCTATTATCAAGGCTTCTGTTGAAACTAAATCGCCGGTAATTCTCCAAGTTTCGAAAGGCGCTCGTAACTATGCCAACCAAACATTGCTTCGTTATATGGCTCAGGGTGCAGTGGAATATGCCAAAGAGTTGGGTTGCGAACATCCTCAAATCGTTCTGCACCTCGATCACGGCGATTCGTTCGAATTGTGCAAATCTTGTATCGATATGGGATTTTCTTCGGTAATGATCGACGGTTCTCACTTGCCTTACGAAGAGAATGTAGCTCTGACTAAGAAAGTAGTGGACTATGCTCACCAATTCGATGTAACGGTAGAAGGTGAGCTGGGTGTACTTGCCGGTGTAGAAGACGAGGTAAGTGCAGAACATCACACTTATACCGACCCCGAAGAAGTAATCGATTTCGCTACTCGCACAGGTTGCGATTCTTTGGCTATCTCTATCGGTACTTCTCACGGAGCTTATAAATTCAAACCCGAACAATGTCATGTAGATCCTAAGACGGGTCGTTTGGTTCCTCCTCCTTTGGCATTCGACGTATTGGATGCCGTTATGGAAAAACTTCCGGGCTTCCCCATCGTATTGCACGGCTCGTCTTCTGTACCCCAAGAAGAGGTCGATACGATCAACAAATACGGAGGAAAATTGGATGCCGCTATCGGTATTCCCGAAGAGGAATTGCGTAAAGCCGCTAAATCGGCCGTTTGTAAAATCAACATTGACTCGGACAGCCGTTTGGCTATGACAGCCGCTATCCGCGAGGTGTTTGCGACGAAACCCGCAGAATTCGATCCTCGTAAATATTTGGGCCCGGCTCGTGACAACATGGAAAAATTGTACAAACACAAAATTGAAAATGTATTGGGCAGTGCCGGTAAATTGTAATTGAAGGATTTGATTACATACATAATGCCGCCGAGTTCTGAACGAGCTCGGCGGTTTTTGTTTTTAGGAGATAAAAATGAGATTAATTTAAATAGGTTCGGTAGGAAATCAGAAGGAGCAGTGTTTTTATATATCATTTAACCCCTCTCCTCAGGAACTACCGTTCCTTCGGTCTCTCCCCTATATTTCCCTACGGAAACACAGGGGAGAAGGTTGAATTGTTATTGTGCTTTATTGCTTTCCGGTAAAACTCGATAAGAGCAAGATTGTGTTTGTTGATGACTTCTCTTGCACCGTGTGCAAAGAGGTCAATATTTATTTGTTTGGTCTAAGGATATAAAAAAGGAAAGTTCTGCCGGAATCTCGATATCATAAAAAAAGGGGACTGATAGTATAACGATTCACATCGTTGTTTTTTCCGGCAGAACTTGTTCGTAATATCAAAGATATCTCTTGTTTCTTTTTCCCTTGAAACAAGAGAAAATGTAAATCTGAATACTTGGCAAAGGTAGTGTTTTCGGAATTAAAAACAAAATTATAATTCTTATTCTGCGTGCTGAAAAAAGGGGGTTCGTTTATAAAAATATGATTAAATAGAGGTATGTCGATAGATGGGACTTTCCGTATCTGGATAATTGTCATATTATTATGCCTATGTTACCATTCGTGACTATGTCTAATAGGCGGTTGCGACGAGTTAATAAGAAAATACAAGTCTTGTATAATTTTATATTTTCAGTCGGAAGCAAGGGCGTTTTACGACCTAATACCGGCTATTATTTTTTCGGTTTCGTTTTGCAACCATAGGGCTTGCCGAGACTTTCTCCATTTAGCTGGGATAGGGGTATGGCGGTGTTTTGTGAAAATTTCGCCTGTAATGTTATCCGTATCCGGCGCACTCGCTGCATAGATCGCTCCGATCGCTCCTTTTCGGGGTGAGCTGATAAAGGGTCGAAAAAAAAGATTGGCTAACGGATCGACCCAAGAATGCATGGTGATCATGTCGGAATCGACGATACCGGGGTCGGCCGCATTTACCGATATTCCTTTATCTCGAATTTTCATGGACAAGTGTGCAGTGTATATGGTAAGGGCGAGTTTCGATTTTCCGTATGCCTTGAATCGTTTGTAGGTTCGGGGTGAGTCGGAGAAAAAAGAGGAATCTATTTTCCCGATATATCGGGTTAACGAAGTAGTCATGACAATGCGGCTCCCCGGGTGCATGAGCGGTATTAGCGACTCAGTGAGAAAAACGGTTCCTATGTAGTTGACGCCTATCGAGGTTTCGAATCCGTCGACGGTTTTACCGAAGTCCTTGCACATGACTCCTGCATTATTAACGAGTGCTTTTATGGAGATACCCGTTTCTACCAGTTGTTTACAAAAATGGGATATGGATTGGAATGAGGCAAGGTCGAGCGGCAGGAGGAGAATATCGGAATTACCGGTTTTCTCCATGATTCGTTGTCTGATAGGTTGTGATTTGGCTATGTTCCGGCAGCCCATGACGACCGGGAGGTTTTGGGCAGCGAGAGCTTCGGTAATGGCTTGTCCTATGCTACCGTTTGCTCCGGTAACTATGTAATAATCTTTATTCATCGAGCAGACGGTGTTTGACAAATAGCCGTATGGAGGTGGGCATGACAGATGCCAAAGGAATCAGCAGACGGTTGAATACTCCGGGGATAAGTTGTTTTTTGCCTCGGAACAGGGCTTTTAATGCTTTGCGAACCAAGCGCTCGGTTGTCATAAGGACTCCTAACCGAACTCCCAATTTCAGTAGCCCGGGTTTTAATCCGTATAATCCGGTGGCAACGCCTCCGGGACAAACGACTGTGGCTACGACTCCGTAGTCGCGTAATTCGTAGCCCAAAGCCCGAGTGAACACTCTGATATAGGCTTTGGTCGCTGTGTAGAGCGCTATGCCGGGATAGGGCGTCCAACAGGATAAAGAGGACATGTTGAGTATGTATCCGTGTTTCCTGTTGCACATGTCTGCGGCAAAGAGGCGGGACAGGCGAGTGATTGTACCGATGTGCAGTTGGAGCATCGTTTCTATCTTCTTCGGATCGGTGCGTGTTATTTCCTGAAAAGAGAATATGCCTGCATTGTTGATGAGAATCTCTATTTGTATTCCTTTTTGTCGGCAGTGGTCGTAAAGTTTGTTTGCCGCATCGGGTTGGGCTAAATCCATGCAAATGGTTTCGACCGATACGCCACTGGTGTCGACAATCTTTTTTGCTTCCCGATCGAGGTCTTCCCGGTCGATACTCACCATCACCAAATTAGCTCCCCGCGCAGCTAGCTGTCGAGCATATTCGAGCCCGATTCCCGAACTCGCTCCGGTGACGAGAGCCGTGTATGCCGAAAGATCTTTATTTCGTGGCATGGTGCATTTTCTCTATTTCCCGTGCGATACAAGGGGGAAGCTGTCCTTCCAAATGTTTGTGGCAGGCCATTTCGATGGAATACATGCGGGCGATACAATAGTTCGTATGATCGCACCCGCAACGTTCTTCGCCTTCGTTTTTCATGCGGTTGACAAAATCGGGTTCGTTGATGAGCGCACGTCCCATTTGTACGAATTCGAATCCGTGGTCGAGCACCTTTTCGATCGTCGGACGAGCTACCAAACCACCCACATAAATGAGGGGAAGTTTCAATGCTTTTCTAAATTCGAGCGCATCGTCCAGAAAATAGGCCTCTCGGAACGGGGATTTGGGTATCATGAATCGTCCGGCCAGTTTGACACCGTATTTTAGCCACCATGTTTTCATGTAATAAGTCATGGAGGTAATGGGCATTTCGCCTCGCATGACATACATGGGGGCTTTGCTGACGAACCCTCCGCTCAATACTAAGGCATGGGCTCCCAAGCGTTCGAGTTCTTGTGCGATGAGTATGCCTTCGTCGATTTCGATACCTCCCTTAAACCCGTCTCTCATGTTGGTTTTTACGATTACCGCCATATCGTTTCCGGCCGCTTTCATCACATTTTCCATGCACATGCGCATAAATCGCATGCGGTTGTCGAGCGAGCCTCCGTATTCGTCACGTCGCCGGTTGGTGTACGGGGACAGGAATTGGCTGATGAGATAACCGTGTCCGGCATGGATTTCTACTGCGTCGAATCCGGCATCACGTGCTGTATTGACGGCAGTGCCAAAGGCTTTTGCGACTTCCTCGATTTCGTCTTTACGCATTCCTCTCACAAATGTGGGGGAATAGAGGTTGAATCCGGTCGATGCCGATATGGGAATCTGGCCGGCTGTGCTGCGGTGCGACATATTGCCGCAATGTCCAAGTTGAATGGAGGCTTTGGCTCCCTCGTCGTGAATGGCATCTGTAATGCGTCGCAGCGGTTTGACGATTTCGGGTCGCATCCATAATTGATGTTTGAACGAGAGCCCGTTTCGGGTTACCGAAGCATAGGCCAATGTGGTCATACCGATACCCCCTGCCGCTACGCTGCGATGGTAGTCATAGAGCATTTCGGTGGGTGCGTTATGGTCGCACATGCCTTCGAACGCCGCTGAGCGGATTGTGCGGTTTCTCAGGGTTATCGGGCCTATCGAAGCCGGAGTGAACAGTATGGCCTGTTTTTGGGAATATTCGTTATCCATGTTGTCAATAGATGAAGGGTATTATTTTTTTTCGTTTTTCTTTTGTAAATTCTTCTCCGAACTCTTCGCTGTATCGCTTGTAAAGAGCCGCCGACCGTGGGGCGAGGTTGGCGAATGTCCACCAAGCGAATACGACTCCGGCCCATGACCAAGTGAGGATAGCGAATCCTACCCATTCGAGCCATTCTCCAAAATAGTTTGCCGACGATACCCATCGGAACATTCCTCCCTGCGGTATGTAATGCCGTCGGTCACCGGGCTTGCGCAGGTGGCGTATAATGGAGTCGGATTGAATGTTGATAAACATTCCCGCAAAGAAGATAATAACTCCGATGATGAATTGCGGAGAATAGAACCATTCGGCAGTGTAGTAGTCTAGGGGTGAGATATAAAAGATCCAACCTCCTTGCATGAGTGCGTTGAGCAGGTTGAAGATGATACCCATACTCACGATACTGAGTGGCATGCGGCTATTCCCTTTAATGAGAAAGGGGAATATGAAAGAGCGTTGGAAATAATGAATTTGAAACAAGACGAGGAATGTGATTCGAATCGGGTCGAACCGGTATTCGTCGGTGGCGAAAATCCATAAGAAAATCATGGCGATAAATACCGGAGCTTCCATGACGATCCAGCCTATGCGATTGGAAAGTGATGCTCCCCATTTTTTATCGAAAAGCATACCGTAGCCCGCGTTGATAAAATGTAGCGCGATGAAAACGATAAGTGCCGTAACGGCCATGACGACGAGGAATGTATTGAATGTAGCCGTGTCCATTGTGTTTTTTCGATATAAGATAAATGAATAGTAATGTTTTTACAAAAATAACGCATGATGGGATAGGGGCCGAGTAAGACGAATATGTTTTTTCTCGTGTTAAACCGCTTCTATTTTCATACATATTGCAAAAATAATGAAAATTAAAGAGATCGTTTCCGATTTAAATACTTTTCTGAAACCCTCTGTATTTTTACATAAAGAAACATTTTTTGTTTCGAACAAAAAGCGGAATAGAAAGGTTTTATACAAAATGAGGACCTGTGAATATTTAAAAATAGATAATTGTCCACAATAAATCGAAGGAGGATTTAATTTTGTAACGTCTGACTTTGTGAAAATTAAGATGAAAAAGATGCGAAAACTAAGTTTGTTTATTATTTTGCTCGGTCTTTTGGAGCCGGTGAGTCTGAGGGCTCAACATGTGGAACCGATAGCTTTCGGCGATTTTGAACATTGGGTAACTCGTGAAATCAAGGAATCTGCTTTGTTGGGAGGAAAAACGAAGACTGTATACGCCATCGCTCCGACACAGTATATCAAAGGGAATAAAGCGTATCGGAACATGGGCGGTTCTCCCTGGGCGTCGTCGAATGTGATGGCGAATGTAATGGGAATAGTGAAGGCCAGTAATACCGTACGACCGGAGAAACGTCAAGATGGCGGGACTTGTGCTTGTATGGAGACCGTCATAGAGGATTGTCGTGTGTTGGGTATGATGAATCTTCACGTGTTGGTGAGCGGGAGTATTTTTTTAGGAGAGGTGAACGAGCCGATTCGTTCGACGAGTAATCCTTATGGTAAAATGGAAATGGGTATACCGTTCACCAAACGTCCCGTGCGATTGATTTTCGATTATAAATATAAGGCTTCGCCCGATGATTTCCGTACGGAATCGACCGGATTCAGTTCTCGGAAACAGTTGGCCGGAAGAGATAGCGCGGAAGTATATATTTTGTTGCAGCACCGGTGGGAAGATGAGGACGGAAATGTGTATGCTCGTCGTGTGGGCACTGGGAGAGAACGATATATAAAGAGTACACCCGATTGGGTTAACGGTCATAGTGTGCCTATTCACTACGGGGATATTACCGATAAGCCTTTTTACAAATCTTATATGGGGCTTATTCCCGAAGATAAATCGTATTATTGCCGAAACAGCAAAGGCGATATGGTTCCGGTGGTCGAAGTGGGTTGGGGAGAAGCCGACGAACCGGTAACGCACATGTTGGTAATGGCTTCGGCTACTTGTGGAACGGCCTATATAGGAGGATTGGGCAATACTTTTTGGATCGATAATATAGCGTTGGGGTATTAGACGGCGTAAATTATTCTCTCGCTATTTCTACGTTTATTGCACTGTTCTTTTAGTTTAGTAGGAAAACTGTGGGGTAGACGTGAATTTTAGCGATGAATTGCTTGACGATAGCTACATTTCAGGCTCTTCGGAGAAGGATTGAGAAGATAATAAATTATGTTTTTGAGAGATTTAACCCCCTCGCCCTGCGGGCACTCCCCTTATCTCATCTACGATGAGCAGAGGGAGAGTGTTGATACCTTGATACGTTTCCTCTGTTGTGGATATTTATTTAACCCTTCCGTCCTTCGGACACCTCCCCTATATTTTGCGATGCAAAACACCCCGTAAGGCTACGGGACAAGCCGAAGGTGCGAGGGACAAGAGGAAAGGAGTCGAGAGGTTTCTCCTTTCGACTTTAATTCCGTAGTAAAGAAGTGCTTAATTTTGTTTGAAGATATAGATGATAACTCCTGTTTGATTGGAGGAACCCGTGCTGCGCTCGAATCGCGATTTGCGGGCGGCGGCTTCGGCGGATGCCCGCAACTTCGGGTTGGAGAATGCCGTGCCTTTGCTGCCGTTAACCGTAGCGATAGCACTGATGACTTTTCCTTGCGGATCTACGGTTATGGATATGGCGATGATACCGGCATCGTTACTGTTGTCGTATTCGGGATATGGTAATGAACCTACGAGTCCGCGTCCGCCGAGGTTGTATCCTCCATATCCTCCCACACCGGTTATTTCGCCGGTCGAAGAGTTACCGAACGGATTGCCCTGCGTGCCGCTTCCTTCGTCGCTATCGCCTCTGCTGCCGTCATTGGAAACTCCTTTCCCGAAAGCATTTTTGACTTGATTGGCTATGCGCTCGTCTTTTTTATTCTCTTGTATGGTTTTATCTTTTTTATCTTCTTTTTTTTCGATGTGTATGCTTTCCTCATCGGTTTGAGTCAGGAGCTCATCTTCATTTTCACGGGGACGTTCCGCAGCGGTTTGTTCGGGACGATCGGCATTCGATTCGAACATACCTGCCGATTCATCTACAAAACCTACTTGTACCAATACGCCGCTGCCTGTGCCGACGGGTTCCTTTCCTAAGAAAGTGAGCCACAAGACAAACAGGACGACTATGTGCAAGACGATTGTCGTGACAAGTGCCAGTATTTTATCTTTTTTCTGTTGTTCCACGGAAAACGGAAAAGGGTTATGGGTTGTGTACGGGCTTGGCGGCCAGTACCATTTTCAATCGGTTGTCGTTGGCTATATTGAGTATTTTGACAATTTCGCGATAGGGGACTGTTTCGTCGGCATAAAGAGCGACGAATCGCTCGGTGTCGTGTTGCGGGGTTTCTGCCAATTTCTGTACCAGTTGGTCGTATGTGACAGGTTGTGCCGCTTCGTTTCCGAAAGCGATGTAATAGTTCAAATTTTCATCGATCGTTACCCGTGTGAGCGGTTTGGCCGCCGCTTGCTGATTGCTTTGCGGAAGGTTTACCTTTATGGAGTTGGGAAAGACGATCGTAGAGGTGATCATGAAGAATATGAGCAACAGGAATATGACATCGGTCATCGATGCCATACTAAACGTCGCGTCTATTTTATGTCTTCGTTTGAGTGCCATGATGTCCGAATTATTCTGCCGGCTCGTTGAGCAAATCCATAAATTCCATAGTCTTCGCTTCCAACTGATTCATCACCCCGTCTACACGTGATACGAGATAGTTATAGGCAAAGAGTGCGATAATTCCGACGATGAGACCGGCTACGGTCGTTACCAGTGCTTCATAAATACCTCCCGACAGCGTGGAGATATCGGCATTGTTTCCGGCCGATGCCATGTTGTAGAAAGCCCTCACCATACCAGTGACGGTCCCGAGGAATCCCAACATGGGTGCTCCCGCGGCGGTTGTCGCTAACCACGGAAATCCTTTTTCGAGTTTGGCGATCTCGATGTTTCCCACGTTTTCGATGGCTACTAAAACATCGTTCATGGGACGACCCAAGCGAGAGATACCTTTGGCGATAAGTCGGGAATAGGGCGTATTGGTTTTTTTGCAGAGTTTCAATGCACTATCTATATCGCCTTCGTGGATATAGTCTTTGATCCGTTCCATAAACGTATTGTCTTCGCGTGCGGCTCGTCTGATGACTTGCAGCCTTTCGAAGAAAATGTAGATGGATAACAAGGAGAGCAACAAAAGGGGAATCATGATGATTCCTCCCTTGCAGGCGAGTTCCCAAAGGTTCAAATCACCTGCGGTTTCGACCGTGGGTGTCAGAACAGGGGGAGTCACAAGCGTGTCGGTAGTCTGCAAAAGCAATGTCAATAAATTCATGGCGTTCGGTTTAATGGATTATTTCAGGCATTCTTTATATTGTTTGATGGTTTCCCGCAGACCTAAATACAGAGCGTCGCAGATGAGGCAATGCCCGATGGATACTTCGCTTAGGAAAGGGATTCTTTCATGCAGGAACCGGAGGTTTTCAAGGCTTAAATCGTGCCCGGCGTTTACGCCTAATCCCAAGCCGCGTGCATGCTCGGCTGCTTCGACGAATGGTTTTATCGCATCTTCTTTGTCTTGTGGATAGCGAACGGCGTAGGGCTCGGTATATAATTCGATACGGTCGGCTCCGGTTTTTGCGGCGTATTCGACTATCTCTAAATCCGGTTCTACGAAAATGGAGGTTCGTATATTCGCTGATTTACAAAGGTCGACCACTTTGGAAAGAAAATCGAAGTTGTTTTTGGTGTCCCAACCTGCATTTGATGTAATGACATCGTGTGCATCGGGAACGAGTGTCACTTGCGTGGGTTTCACTTTGAGAACCATATCGAGAAATTTTTCGGAGGGATAACCTTCGATGTTGAATTCGGTGCTTACAGCCGGTCTCAATTCATACACATCGGCATAACGTATGTGGCGTTCGTCGGGACGGGGGTGAACCGTGATACCTTCTGCTCCGAATGATTCACAGTCCAAAGTGACTTTTAACACGTTTGGAATATTACCGCCTCTTGCGTTTCGCAAGGTGGCTATTTTGTTGACATTTACACTTAATTTTGTCATTTCTCTTTATTAACCTTATCTCGCTTTGGTGTTGAAACCTTCGGTATTGTCGGTAATAATTTTAACTCAAACAATCCGACGGGTTTGTCCACCGAAAAAATACCTATATTTGTATAGTGTAGGACTCGTTTCGGCAAAGCCAAGTCGGAAATATGATTTCCGTTTGCCTTTGCACTCACCTTTCACTATATTTGTAAACACGAATACAGGATTCGGTTCGGCATAGTCAAATCGGAAATATAATTCCCTCTTGTCTCTGCACTCACCTTTCACTATATTTGCATAAAATGCGAAAAGAAGGTGCAGTCCGGCGTAAAAAGCAAACGGATTTGTTTTATCCTGCACACACCTTTCATTATTTTTGTATAATCTTTACCGCAAAAATAATACGAATTACAGAAATATGAGCAAAAAATGAAAGCAAAAGATATGATATTGCCCGAAATACCTCTTTTAACCCCGGGAATGTCGGTCAAACAAGGGTTGGCGACGATGCAGATGTCTGGATTGTCGAGTTTGCCGATTGTGGACGAGGGCTCGTATGTCGGAGTCGTTCATGAGAAAGAGCTGCTTCGGGACGATGTAGCCGGAAAGATCGGGCGCGAAAACTGGCGTACTCCGTCTGTTCGGGAAGAGAGCCATTTGTTCGATGTCGTCAATCAACTTGCTCAATACTCCGACGATATACTTCCGGTGGTAACGACCGATCGCCGTTATGTGGGCGCGATATCCATTCATTCGGCTTTGGTTGCGGTCGCTCATTTGTGCCAAACCTCTTCTTCGGGAGCGATTATTGAATTGGAGATTCCGCGAGAAGATTATTCGGCTACCGAGTTGACTCGATTGGTGGAGGATAACGATTGTCGAGTGATGAATTTGATGATTCGTCCCGATGAGAAAACAGGTATATGGAAGGCTTGTTTGCGAATAGACAGGGAAGATGCCGCCCCTGTGCTTCGTTCGTTGGAGCGGTTCGATTATCGGGTAGTGAGTTGTTACCAGTTGTATGGAGTCATGGACGAGCGGATAGAACAAAGGATAAAAGAATTGATGTATTATCTTGAAATGTGAAGTAGAAATATATGAGGATCTTATTATTCGGGCATACTTATCAACCATCTCGATCGGAACAAATTCGGCATGTGTTGCAGACATTGTCCCGTACCGAGGCGGAGCTTGTAGCGCACGGGGATTTTTATGATTTTTTATCGAAAGAATTTCCCGATGTTTGTTATAGAATCGGGGAGACCGATTGTCGAAGCGATTATACTGCCGATATGGCATTGAGTATCGGCGGGGACGGTACTTTTCTGCGGGCTGCCGAAAAAATAGGCGACAGGGGTATTCCTGTTTTGGGTGTGAATATCGGTCGTCTGGGCTTTTTAGCCGATGTCCCTGCCGAAGAAGTAGAACCGGTATTGAACGAAATTTTAGAGGGAAAGTATAAAATAGAGGAGCGATCGTTGCTTCAAGTCGAGTTTAACGGTTTGTCGGAGAATTTTTGGCCTTATGCTCTTAATGAGGTCGCTGTCTTGAAGCAGGATACTTCATCGATGATTTCCATTCATACGACTGTGGGAGATAGTTATTTGAATACCTATCAGGCCGATGGTTTAATCGTGGCGACACCTACCGGCTCGACCGCTTATTCGATGAGTGTAGGAGGCCCTATTATTATGCCTCGGGCTGCCAATTGGGTTATTTCGCCTGTGGCGCCGCACAGTTTGACGGTTCGACCGTTGGTCGTGAATGACGATATGAATATTACGTTGCGTGTGGATAGCCGCAACCATAGTTATTTGTTGAGTCTCGACGGTCGTTCGGTTATGTTGGATACAGATTCGCAAGTCGTGTTGCGAAAGGCTCCGTTTTCCATAAAAGTAGTGAAACGATTGGAGCATAGTTTTTCGGCAACGCTTCGTGCGAAATTGATGTGGGGGGTCGATAAACGGGAGTGACCCGATTTTTCTATAAAGCAAGAACGCCACAAACTGCGGTTTCCCGGCAGTTTTGCGGCGTTCTCTTTCTAATTATGGAGCTTTATAGATTTAATAATGGATATTCGGGAATATAAATGAAAGTAGAGACGAATAGCCCGACCAGAGAAAGTATCCAAAGAACCAGCAGGAAAATGTTGAGTGCCGACGATTGGGCTTTCCAGTGGAATATAGATCCTAATACGGCTCGAAGTATGGCATACAGAGGGATACCGAAAGTAAAAAATAGCGAGAGTGTGAATACAACCAGTTCCCAATGTCCGTTAAGAACGTGCATCCCTCCGGGAAAAATCGAGAAGAAAGGGGTCGTTATGGTTGCTGTTCCTAAGAAAAAGAAACCTAGAATACTGATGATGCAGGTAACTAAGGCTCCGATAATGGATATGGCGATAAGCCCGCCGATACAAATAAATATGAATTTGAAAAGTCCACGGAATATACTCCCTATGCTTCGCCAAATCGAATTGGCGACACCTCCGTTTCGGGAGACATTTTCTTTTTCTTCTTCTACGGCTCTTTTGATATTGTCGACAGTGGGTGTTTCACCTCGCATTTCGAGTTTTTGAGAGGTCGTGCGGGCTTCGGGAATACATATCCAAAGTAACAGATATATCCATACCGATGAAGCCCATAAGGGTAACAGCAATACCATGATGACGCGAATGGCTACCGTGTCTATACCGAAATAGTAGCCCATACCGGATGCTACACCTCCTAATATGCGATTGTCGGGGTCGCGGTACAGCCGTTTGGTCGATTTATGAGATTCGTTGTTCGAAGTATCGGTCGTTTGCCCAGAGTTATCACCATCTGCATTATTGTCGGGAGCCGTCCCCGAATCGAGTGGGTTTTCTATTTCGTCCGGTTGGCCCATTATGGCGATGACTTCGTTGACCTCTTGTAGGGTGATTACTTGCATGCCGAACCCTAACCTTTCCTTGAAAAGTTCGGAAATGCGGCTTTCGATGTCGTTCATGATTTCTTGCCCGCCTTCTTCTTTTTTGAAATGGTCGTGTAGTGCTTCTAAATAAGATTCGAGGACGGTATAGGCATCGTCGTCGATATTGAAAATCGTTTTGTCGAGATTGACGGTTACGGTCTTTTTCATATAAAAGTGTATTTAGTTTATTGTTCTTTGATGTGGTCGATGACTTGATTCAATTCTTTCCAAGCGCTGTCGAGTTCGTTTAGAAAAACAGTTCCTTCGGGAGTAAGTTCATAATACTTCCTCGGGGGGCCTTGCGTGGATTCTTCCCAAACGTAAGTAAGTAATCCGGAGTTTTTAAGGCGGGAAAGAAGTGGGTATAGCGTTCCCTCCACTACAATGAGTTTCGCCTCTTTGAGCGATTGGATAATATCAGAAACATAGGCTCTTCTTTTTTGAAGGATCAACAGGGTACAATATTCCAGTATCCCTTTTCTCATCTGAGATTTAACGTTGTCTGTATTCATGTTTAGTACCTTTTACAACACAAATATAGGTATAATTTGGTAGTTTGTATAGCATAGTACTAAATAAATATGATTTTTTAACTAATGGGGTGTTATTTCGGTTTTGTTGTGGAGCGAAACTATTTTTGGGGAACCGGTGGTAAATAGATTTTACCGACAATTCTTTTCGTGGGGGAGAGCGTTTTTGGATTCAATGGAAAATTCATGGGATAGACATGAATTTTAGCGATAATTACATTTCGATCTTTTCAGAGAAGGATTGAGAAGATAATAAATTATGTTTTTGAGAGTTTAACCCCCTCGCTCTGGGGGCACTCCCCCTATCTCATCTACGATGAGCAGAGGGAGAGTGTTGATACCTTGATGCGTTTCCTCTGTTGTGGATATTTATTTAACCCCTCTGTCACTTCGTGCCACCTCCCCTATATTTTGCGTTACAAAACACAGTGGAGGAGTGAGTGCTTTGCAATGCCACAGGGTATAGGTGGGGTGGTTAAAGGAATATTCTCTTTTTTGGTATAAGGATAGATTTTACACTTCTCCCCTATCGCATATGCGTGCGCAGGGCAGGAGGATAATAGTATTCTGTCGTTAACACCTTTTTGTGTTTTTCTTGATTTAGCTCTTCCGCTTTTCGAGCACTCCCGCTATATCTCTGCGTAACACAGTGGGAGAGATTGGTATGAATTTCGCTTTCTTCCCTGCTTCGATTTTTGTCGTTGCAAAACACCTCGTAAGGCTGCGGGACGCAGAAGGGAAGAGGACTTATAATGCTGCTTCAAATATTCTTTTTCATATCTGTCTGTGAATACAAGAGAGAAGTTAAAGGAGAATCGCCTCCGATTTTTTTTTAAGCCGATATCCCGACTAATTATCGATCGAGCCATTTTTGTCCGATTTTGTTCAAGTGCTCCAATTCCATTATCTTCGCAAATGGAAAAGGAGAAAGTAGATGTTTGTTTATCGAGACGAGGAATTCGGGGAGATTTATATTCGTTCGGATAGTCGGGCGTGCCGTTTGATATTTAGAGTAAAGGATAATGGTTTGCAGATTACTTGCCCGGAAGGATATGCTGTAAACCGGGTGAAATCGGCAGTGGACGATAACCGTGAAAAACTGAGGGTGTTGGTGTCTCGAAGCGTGACGATACGGAAAAATCGAGTTTTGTCTACGGGCGATAGTATTCCTTGCTATGGAGGAGATATATGTTTATTGCCGGGTGTGTCGAATAAGTTTTTATTTCGGTATGAGGGTGATTGTTTACAGGTGTTTTGTCCTCCGGGAATCGATTTGAATGAGACGAATGTACGGAAAACGTTGTCGCGGGGAGTGGGTCGTTTCGTTTACAGAAGAGCGCAAGAGGTTTTACCTCGGAGGCTGAATCAAATCTCGTCGAGATTGGGGTTGCCAGTGGTTTCGGTAACGATAGGTCGCGGGCGGCGAAAGTTGGGGCATTGTACCCGTCGGGGAGAGATACAGTTGTCGTTTTATTTGATGTACCTACCCGAAGAGTTGATCGATTATGTTATTTGCCATGAGCTCGCTCATCTAAAATATATGGATCACAGTCCATTATTTCATGCTTTGTGTAATCGTTATTGTGGGGGCAGAGAACTTTTGTTGCGGAAACAATTGCGTTCTTTCGCATTTTTATTATATTAAATAAGAATATATTTGTTGAAAAATATTTAAATTTTAGGTGCGAATTATCCTATTTTGGTTCGTAGGGAATCTGTGGAGTTGCGTATTATATAATATTGTGCTATCTTTGTGGCGGTTGGAATGGAAGAGGGGGCAATGATGTCCCCTCGTTTTTTTCTTTGCATAGAGTCGTTATGATAGATAAAAAAGAAATAGAGGCATTTGTTGAAGAAGGGTTGATCGGAAGCGACTGTTTCGTAGTCGATGTACAAGTAAAACCCGATAATGTGATTGTCGTGGAAATAGATAACGAAGAGGGTGTGGATATAGATCGCTGCGTGGCGTTACATCGTTTTTTGGAATCGAAGCTCGACCGAGATGTCGAAGATTATGAATTGGAGGTTGGGTCGGCAGGGATTACCTCTCCGTTCAAAGTCCTCGGGCAGTACAAGAAAAATATAGGCAAGGAAGTGGAATTGTTGACCAAAAACGGCATGAAACTTTCGGGGATATTGAAAAGTGCCGATTCGGAGAAATTTGTCGTGACGATAACCAAGAAAGTAAAGAGCGAAACCAGTAAACGAAAAGTGGAGGTCGAGGAAGACCTTGCTTTTGGATATGATGAAGTAAAATATACAAAATATCTAATCAGATTTAAATAATATGGCAAAAAAAGAGGAACCCGTTAGCATGGTCGATACCTTTGCAGAGTTCAAAGAGTTGAAGAACATCGAAATAACTACGATGATTAGTGTGCTGGAAGAATCTTTCCGCAACGTATTGGCAAAGATGTTCGGGACCGATGAAAACTTCGATATAATCGTGAATCCGACGAAGGGGGATTTCGAAATATGGCGTAACCGTGAGATTGTGGAAGACGGAGCGGTGACCGACAGTAATTTGCAGGTTTCTTTGTCGGAGGCTCGGAAAACCGACCCCGATTTCGAGGTCGGCGAGGAGATGACCGACGAGGTGCATTTCGAGAAATTCGGTCGTCGAGCTATCTTGAACTTGCGCCAAACGCTGGCTTCGAAGATTCTCGATTTGCAAAAAGATGCCATTTACAATAGATATAAAGATAAAATAGGCGAGTTGGTAAGTGCCGAAGTTTACCAGATTTGGAAAAAGGAGATGTTGTTGATCGATGACGACGGTAATGAGTTGCTGTTGCCGAAAGCCGAACAGATACCTTCGGATTTTTACCGGAAGGGTGAGACCGTGCGGGCTGTCGTGTTGGAAGTCGATAACAAGAACAACAATCCTAAAATTTTGGTATCCCGTACGTCCAATGAATTTCTTCGTCGTCTTTTCGAGCTCGAAGTGCCCGAAATTCACGACGGTTTGATTTTGATAAGGGCGATTGCCCGTATTCCGGGAGAGCGTGCTAAAATTGCCGTTGAATCGTATGACGATCGTATTGATCCGGTAGGAGCTTGCGTGGGTGTGAAAGGTTCGCGTATACATGGTATTGTCCGGGAATTGCGCAATGAAAATATCGATGTCATTAATTACACGGCCAATCCATCTCTGTTTATACAACGCGCTTTGAGTCCGGCCAAGATTTCTTCGATCCGGTTGAATGAAGAGGAGAAGAAAGCAGAGGTGTTTCTTAAACCCGAAGAGGTCTCGTTGGCTATCGGTAAAGGTGGCTTGAATATTAAGCTGGCTTGCATGCTTACGGGTTACAATATCGATGTTTACAGAGATATAGACGAGGAAGAAGAGGAGGATATTTATCTCGACGAATTCAGCGACGAAATCGACGACTGGGTGATCGAGGCCTTGAAAGGTATCGGATGCGCTACTGCGAAGAGTGTGCTTGCGTTGCCTCGTGAAACATTGATCGAGAAAGCCGACCTCGAAGAGAACACCGTGGACGAAGTTCTCGCTATTTTGAAAGCGGAGTTTGAAGAGTAATCCGTTTTCGGGACCGATACAATGCGGTCTTTGTGCCTTTGTCGGAGGCATCTTTAATTCTTCCATTATTTATAAACTAAAACTGAGTATGTCGATAAGGTTAAATAAAGTAGCAAGAGACTTGAATGTAGGAATTCAGACGGCGGTCGAATTTCTTCAAAAGAAAGGTTTTACGGTTGAAGCTAACCCTAACACCAAGATAACCGACGAACAGTATGCACTGCTTGTCAAGGAGTTCAGTAAGGACAAAAATTTGAAACTCGAATCGGAGAGCATTAGTCTTGAACGTCATAAGGAAAAGAGCAAGGCGACATCGGCTACCGAATCGGAGGAGGGGAATTCTTCATCGGCAATAAAGGAAGAACCGAAGGAGCTGAAAACAATTATTCCCGAGACACAACGCCCGAAAGTGGTCGGTCAAATAGATCTCGACGCGTTGAATCGTCCGAAGTCGTCCGAACATAAAAAGGAAAGTCCGGTAGAGAAAAAAGAGCCGGTTAAATCGGAGGAGAACAAGGTCGAAGTGAAAACGAAAGAGGAAAAACCAGAGCCGGCGGTGTCGGCCCGTGAAGAAGTGAAGCCTGCCGAAGAAGAGAATAAGCCGGTCGCCGAACCTAAACAAGAGGTTGGCTCTCAATCGCAACCAGAACCTCAAATAGTTGAACCGAAAGTAAAAGAGGAGACTGTCGAGCAAGAGGTTAAAGAAGAAAAGGGAGTTGAGGAATCCCATGAAGACGAGGTGTTTACCATTAATCGTCCGGCGTTTACCTCGAATATCAATGTCGTCGGTAAAATAGATCTCGATGCGTTGAATCAACAGACTCGTCCGAAGAAAAAGACGAAAGAGGAAAAACGTAAAGAACGGGAGAGTAAAGAGAAACAGAGACAAGAATCACACAAGGCTGCCGGCGGTGACGATGCTAATCAGCAAGGTGGTGAACGTAGGAAGCGTCAACGAATCAGTAAAGAAAAGGTAGATATATCGAAAAGCATTTCATCGATGGGTGGACAACCCTCCCGTGGAGGAAATGGTAAAAATAACGGAGGAAATAGACCGAATAAACAAAAACAACGTCCTATAAAGGCCGAGGTGAGCGAAGAAGATGTACAAAAGCAGATAAAAGAGACATTGGCTCGCCTTACCAATAATACAAAAGGACAGAAGAAATCGGCTAAATGGCGTAAAGAAAAACGCGAGGCTTTCTCGAATCGCGAACGTGAGCTCGCCGAAATGGAGGAAGCTGAAAGTAAAGTGTTGAAGCTGACGGAGTTTGTTACGGCAAACGATTTGGCTTCGATGATGAATGTTCAGGTGAACGAGGTTATCGCTACCTGTATGAGTATCGGCATGATGGTGTCGATCAATCAGCGTCTTGATGCCGAGACGATCAATATCGTTGCGGAAGAATTCGGTTTTAAGACCGAATATGTAAGTGCCGAGGTGGTCGAGGCTATTCATGAAGAAGAGGATAGGGAAGAAGATTTGACATCTCGTCCTCCTGTCGTGACCGTGATGGGGCACGTGGATCATGGTAAAACTTCATTGCTCGACTATATTCGCAATTCGAATGTGATTGCCGGGGAAGCCGGAGGTATCACTCAGCATATCGGTGCATATAATGTGAAATTGGAAGATGGACGTCGTATCACTTTCCTCGATACTCCGGGTCACGAGGCATTTACGGCTATGCGTGCCCGCGGAGCCCAGATGACCGATATCGCCATTATTATCGTCGCTGCCGACGACAATGTAATGCCCCAAACTGTCGAGGCCATCAATCATGCTTCGGCAGCCGGTGTTCCTATTGTGTTCGCTATCAATAAGATCGATAAGCCGAATGCCAATCCCGACAAAATTAAAGAGGAGTTGGCTAATATGAACTACCTCGTAGAAGATTGGGGCGGTAAATATCAGTCGCAGGAGATTTCGGCTAAAAAAGGAACCGGAGTACATGAACTGATGGAAAAGGTTTTATTGGAGGCCGAATTGCTCGACTTAAAAGCGAATCCTAACCGGAGGGCTACCGGTTCGATTATCGAGTCCACTTTGGATAAAGGGCGTGGATATGTTGCTACCGTATTGGTGCAAAACGGGACTTTGCATAAAGGCGATGTCGTGTTGGCGGGAACCAATCACGGAAAGGTAAAAGCTATGTTCAACGAAAGAAATGCCCGTATCGAAGTTGCCGGTCCGTCGGCTCCCGTTCAGATTCTCGGTTTGAACGGTGCTCCTCAGGCAGGTGATGTGTTCCATGTGATGGATACAGAGCAAGAGGCACGTGAGATTGCCAATAAACGCGAACAATTGCAACGCGAATTGGGCTTGCGTACTCACAAGTTATTGACCCTCGACGATATAGGTCGTCGTATAGCTGTCGGTAATTTCCAAGAGTTGAATTTGGTTGTGAAGGGCGATGTGGACGGATCGGTGGAGGCTTTGAGCGATTCGCTTATCAAACTATCCACCCCCGAAATACAAATCAATGTATTGCATAAGGCCGTAGGACAAATATCCGAATCGGATATTACGTTGGCCGCCGCATCCAATGCTATTATCATCGGATTCCAAGTGAGACCCTCCGTGGCTGCTCGCCGATTGGCCGAGAAAGAAGGAGTCGATATACGTCTCTATTCGATCATCTACGATGCTATCGAGGAGGTGAAATCGGCTATGGAAGGTATGTTGTCTCCCGAAATCAAAGAGGAAATATTGGGCACGGCCGAGGTTTTGGAAACTTATCATATCACGAAAGTCGGTACGGTTGCCGGCTGTATCGTGAAGGAAGGTAAGCTGAAACGGTCGAGCAAGATACGTTTGATACGAGACGGTATCGTGATTTATAGCGGAGATTTGGGTTCTCTGAAACGCTTCAAAGACGATGTTAAAGAGGTGACTACGGGATTTGAATGCGGATTGAACATCACGAATTACAACGATGTTAAGATAGGCGATCTCGTAGAGGCCTATGAAGAGGTAGAAGTGAAAAAGACGCTTTAAGAAAGAAACGTTTTTCGGGAATAGAGAGGCTGCCTCGTAGATACGGGGCGGCCTTTGTTATCGCCTTTGACGGATAATAAGGCGGAAATACGGAGTATTCAAAATAAAAAAGTAATTTTGCAGGGTTAAGAATCGGGAGTGTGAGAGATGAATTATGTTGATTTTACTATCCTATTGATCGCCGTTATAGGTTTTCTGTACGGACTTATCAAAGGGGTTATCCGTCAGGTAGGTTCGTTGGGCGGGTTTATCGCAGGTATAGTCGTCGCCCGATTTTTCGGAGGTTCGTTCTCTGCGTTGTTGAGGGAGATGTTCGATTTGCCTGAGGGTGTAAGCCGGGTTATCGCATATTCGTTATTGTTCCTTATCGTTTACATTATATGCGTTCAACTGATGAGGCTGATACATCACATTACGCATCATGTGGCATTGGGGTGGCTCGATAGATTGGCCGGGGCTTTGTTCGGCGCCGTCAAATATTTGGTCATATTGAGTATAGTGCTTAATCTCGTCCATATTATCGATCCTAAGGGTAAACTGATTCCGGAAAAAGAGACGGCTTCGTCACAGTTCTATGGATATACATTGCGTGTAGCTCCGTTGCTCTTTTCGATGGCACAAGAGCAGTTCGTTTCGGAAACCAAACCGACGAGGGGATTGTTTATACCTTATTCGATATGCAACGAGCCGTATCTCTGTTGTGAAAATTGTAAAGCAGATTAAAAATGAAACAGGATAATTCGAATGAAATATTAAACGACGTTACTACTAACGATTATAAATACGGATTTGTAACCGATATAGAGACAGATATTATTCCTACCGGATTGAACGAGGATATTATCCGCCATATTTCGAAGAAGAAAAAGGAGCCGGAATGGTTACTTGAATTCCGTCTGAAAGCATACGCTTACTGGAAGACGCTCGAAATGCCGCATTGGGCGCATTTGAATATTCCCGATATAGACTATCAGGCTATCAGTTATTATGCCGCTCCCAAGACCAAAGAGGCTCCGAAAAGCCTCGATGAAGTGGATCCTGAGCTACGCAAGACATTCGACAAGCTGGGAATTTCGCTCGAAGAACAGATGAAACTGTCGGGTATAGCGGTCGATGCGGTGATGGATAGTGTGTCGGTACGGACGACTTTCCGGGAAAAACTGGCCGAATTGGGTGTCATTTTCTGCTCGTTCAGCGAGGCGGTGAAAGATTATCCCGATTTGGTGAAACGTTATTTAGGCTCGGTTGTTTCGTATCGGGACAATTTTTTTGCAGCGCTTAACTCGGCCGTATTCAGTGACGGCTCGTTCGTTTATATCCCCAAAGGAGTCCGGTGTCCTATGGAATTATCTACCTATTTCCGTATCAACGCCGCTAATACGGGACAGTTCGAACGAACATTGATTGTTGCCGATGACGACAGCTATGTGAGCTATCTCGAAGGTTGTACGGCTCCTATGCGTGATGAGAATCAATTGCACGCAGCTATCGTGGAAATTGTAGTGCATGATCGTGCCGAAGTGAAATATTCGACCGTGCAGAATTGGTATCCGGGCGATAAGGACGGGAAAGGCGGTATCTATAATTTCGTGACGAAGCGAGGCATGTGCAAAGGCGATCACTCTAAGCTCTCTTGGACGCAGGTGGAGACGGGGTCGGCCATTACTTGGAAATATCCCAGTTGTGTGCTGGCGGGCGATCATTCGGTCGGGGAGTTTTATTCGGTGGCTGTTACCAATAATTATCAACAAGCCGACACAGGAACGAAGATGATACATATCGGGAAAAACACCCGCAGTACGATCGTATCGAAGGGTATTTCGGCGGGTCGTAGCCAGAATAGCTATCGAGGACTCGTGAAAGTGTTGCCGAGTGCCGAGAATGCAAGGAACTTTACCCAGTGTGACAGTTTGTTGTTGAGTTCCGATTGCGGGGCACATACTTTCCCGTATATGGAGATTCTGAATGATTCGGCCGTGGTAGAGCATGAAGCGACTACTTCGAAAATCAATGAAGACCAAATATTCTATTGTAACCAGCGTGGAATCCCTACCGAGGATGCCGTGGGTCTTATCGTGAACGGATATGCCAAAGAGGTGATGAATAAACTGCCTATGGAGTTTGCCGTTGAAGCGCAAAAGCTATTGCAGATCTCGTTGGAAGGTTCGGTAGGTTAAGGAAAATAGTAGAATGATATGAAAAGGATTGCGTATCGTTTTTTTCTCATTGTGTTATTGAGTGTTTTGGCTGTGGAGGTTTTTCCTGTTTCGGCGCAAGAGGGCTCGTGGTTCGATGAAGGGAATTACGATGAAGAATGGCTTGACAAGAATTTCGATAACGATGTGATGATTATTTCCACGCCCGAGGAGTTCGCTGCTTTTGGTGAATATATGACAAGGTCGCTGTGGAATTATCCGAACAAGACCGTTCGATTGGCGGCCGATATGGATATGTCGGCTCATATATGGGAAACTCCTTCCATTAAAAATTATTTTAGAGGTGTATTCGATGGTGACGGTCATAAGATCAGCGGATTGACGATAGTGCCGCATATGGGTGGGGGCGGTTATTCCGACGATTATTTCTATGTTTTGTCCGGTTTGTTTGGATCGGTTCGTGGAACTTCCGAGATAAGAAACTTGGAGTTGGACGAAACTTGTCGGATAGCATGTGCCAAAGAGTACGATTTCTTTTTCGGAGATTTGGAGTTCCAGATAGGGACGATAGCTGCATCGGCGATTGGCGATGTGCGTTTTTCTCATTGTGTCAATCGAGCCGATGTCGTATTTACTCCGTGGCTTCAAAAGACCGATTCTCATGAGATGGTATGTTCTGTGAGCGGATTGGTCGCCCATGCCGATGGAGCGACGATAGACCATTGTTCCAACGATGGGGAAATAATAGTGGATATAGGTGAGCATAGCGATCTTACCGATGTATGGGTGTCAGGCTTGGTCGGACGTAGTCGGAGTGTTTATGAGAAAGGCGGTAGTCTTATTTCGAGTGTCAACGAAGGGAACATCTCGGTTTCGAATGCCAAAGGTGATATATTTGTGGGAGGACTTTCGAGCAATTATACATTTCGTATAGACAGTTGCGAGAACCATTCGGTCGTTAAGGTGAATGCCCGTGAAGGGAGTGCTTATGTCGGCGGGGTTTCCTCGGCGAGCATGGGTATAACGTACAGTTTCAATAGGGACTCCGTGATTTGTGAAAGCGATGGTTTTGAAGTACAGGTAGGAGGCGTTTGCTCTTATTCCTTTTATAATAGTTCGCAAACCGATTCGTTGTACACCTGTGGAAACGAAGGTGAGATCGAGGTTAAATCGAATGGTTCGATGTTATCGGTCGGGGGAGTGATGGGTCAGAATACAGATTGCCCGGTTGTAGATTGCTGGAATCGTGGAGGTTTGAAAATCGAAAGTTCGGCTCCCCGCTCTTCGTCCCGTTGGAATGCTATTTATGCAGGTGGACTGGTCGGATATTGTGAAGAACCGGTGTACAATAGCTATAATCGAGGAAATATCTCTTTAATCGACGCACATATAGATGTGGAAGGTTCTTCACAGGGAAGCGTCGGAGGCTTGGTGGGAAAGGCTTATAAGTTATTGTGGAATAGTTATTCGACGGGTGATGTATACAGCGATGTCGCTAGTGTCAAGGTGTGCCGGTTGAGTGAATCGAATGTGCATTCTTGCTATTATAACAGCGATGCTGTTGTGGAGGGTACAGAAGTCGGCGAGAACGGTATTGCGTATAGCACAGCAGAGATGCAGTCTGCCGGGAGCGGTTTTTTGGATGCCTTGAACAATGCGGTGAAAGGCGATGCCGTATGCCGGAATTGGGAATATTTTCCCGGGGAAAACGACGGCTATCCGGTGCATATCGACCGTATTGTCGATGGAGTGGATTCGCCGGCAGATCATTCGGTGGGTCGAGTGTACGCTGCAAACGGACGTTTGTTCGTACAAAGCGATCGGTCGATGCAGTTGTCTGTTTACAAAGTGACGGGACAAATAGTGAAGATAATGAATGTAGTTGAGGGCTTGAATACCGACTATTTACCTTGTGGTGTATATGTCGTGGCGGGACAAGTAGTCGCAGTAACGGCAGGGAATAAATAAAGAAAAGAATAAAACGAAATATCTATGTTGAAGATTGAAGATTTACATGCCAGCATAAATGGCAAAGAGATATTGAAAGGGATAAACCTCGAAGTGAAACCGGGCGAGGTGCATGCGATTATGGGGCCTAACGGTTCGGGGAAAAGTACGCTTTCCGCCGTATTGACCGGTAATCCGGCTTATGAGGTGACTCGTGGCTCGGTCGAGTTTTATGGGAAAGACCTTTTGGCTTTGTCACCCGAGGATCGTTCTCACGAAGGTATATTTTTGAGTTTTCAATATCCGGTGGAGATACCGGGTGTGAGTATGGTTAATTTCATGCGCACGGCTGTGAACGAGCAACGCAAGTACAGAGGCCTCGAACCACTGTCGGCTACCGATTTCTTGAAACTTATGAGGGAAAAGCGGGAGATTGTGGAGCTGGATAATAAACTGGCCGGTCGCTCGGTAAACGAGGGCTTTTCGGGTGGAGAAAAGAAACGGAACGAGATATTCCAGATGGCTATGCTCGAACCCCGTCTTTCCATTCTCGATGAGACCGACAGCGGGCTGGACATCGATGCCCTGCGTATTGTTGCCGGCGGTGTGAATAAATTGAAGTCCGAGAAGAACGCGACGATTGTCATCACACACTATCAACGTTTGTTGGACTATATCGCCCCCGATTTTGTCCATGTGCTCTATAAGGGGAGAATCGTGAAATCGGGCGGTCCCGAATTGGCTCTTGAATTGGAAGAGCGCGGGTATGACTGGATAAAAAAAGAGTTGGGCGAAATTTAAGTCGATATGGGTGCAGTACAACAATATATAGATTTATATAGGTCTCAAAAAGATTTGATAAATGGCCATTCGTCGGCCGTGATGAACGGGTTGCGCGAAGAGGCTGTGTCTTTGTTGGAGAGTCGGGGATTACCCTCTTTGAAAGACGAGGAACACCGGCGGACAGATATAGAGTCGGTCTATTCTCCCGATTACGGGTTGAATCTGGGTCGGATAGATATAGAGACCAATCCTTATGAAGTGTTTCGTTGCGATGTGCCTAATTTGAGTACGTTGCTCTATTTCGTTGTCAATGACTCTTTTTACAAACGGGTTCAGCCGGTATCATCTAAACTCCCTGACGGCGTTTTGGTGGGTAGCCTTTGTGACATGTCCTTGCAATACCCCGATTTGGTATCGCGTTATTACGGAAAGGTCGCCGATATGAAACGAGACGGAACCGTTGCCTTGAACACGGCTTTTGCCCAAGACGGCTTCTTTTTGTATATTCCGGACGGAGTCGTCGTGGAAAAACCGATACAGTTGGTAAATATCCTTCGGGGCAATGTCGATTTTATGGTGAATCGCCGGTTGTTGATTGTCGTAGGAAAACGGGCGCAGGCCAAATTGCTGGTGTGCGATCACTCGGACGAGGCTGCCGTTAAATTCCTGTCGTCGCAAGTTTGCGAGATATTCGTGGACGACGACGCAGTGTTCGACTACTACGATATAGAGGAGTCTTCGGAGAATACGTCGAAAGTTTCGTCGGTGTTCGTGCGTCAAGGGGAACGATCTAACGTATTGGTCAATGGTATTGTATTGCATAACGGAGTAACCCGTAATAATTACTATTCGGCTTTTGAAGGAGAGCATGCCGAATTGTCTCTATGCGGTATGGCTATCGCCGATAAAGGACAGGTCGTCGATACGTATACGCATATAGATCATGCCGTGCCTCATTGCCACAGTAACGAGTTGTTCAAATACGTGTTGAACGATTCGGCGCGAGGTTCGTTCAGCGGGCGTATATTGGTCCGACACGGGGCGCAGAAAACCGAAGCCTATCAGAGTAATAAGAATTTGTGTGCATCCCCACTCGCTAAGATGTACACGAAACCTCAACTCGAAATTTATGCAGACGACGTGAAGTGTAGTCATGGAGCCACGGTCGGTCAGCTCGACCAAAATGCCTTGTTTTATATGCGGTCGCGCGGTATTCCTGAGCCCGAAGCTCGCATGTTGTTGATGTTTGCGTTTACCAACGATGTCATCGAGTTGGTACGGCTCGATGCCTTGAAAGATCGGCTACGCCAATTGGTTGAGAAAAGGTTCCGTGGGGAGTTGGCGAAATGCTCCGGTTGTCAAGCGTGTCATTAAGATTTATGAGAAAGGAGTGCCGTTATGTTTGATGTCGAAAAAATAAGGGAAGATTTTCCTATTCTGAGTCGGGAGATTTCGGGAAGACCGTTAATCTATTTGGATAACGGCGCTACGTCTCAGACTCCCAAGTGTGTGGTCGATCATATTGCCGATACTTACTATCGGGTAAATGCAAACGTGCATCGTGGAGTCCATACGCTTAGCCAAGAGGCTACCGATGCCCACGAAGCTGCCCGCTGTCGGGTGCAACAGTTCATCGGGGCCGGTTCGTCTTCGGAAATTATTTTTACAAGAGGAACAACGGAGGCAATCAATTTGGTGGCTTCTTCTTTTGGAGATGAGTTCCTGCACGACGGCGACGAGGTTATTCTCACCGTTATGGAACACCATGCCAATATCGTGCCGTGGCAACTTTTGCAGCGCCGGCGCAATATCAAACTCCGGGTAGTTCCCATCGACGAACGTGGAGATTTGAACGTCGATACATATAAGTCTCTTTTCAATGAGCATACTCGTTTGGTCGGTGTCGCCCATGTCTCGAATGTATTGGGGACGATTAATCCGGTGCGTGAAATGATCGCTTACGCTCATGCGCAGGGGGTTCCTGTCTTGGTGGACGGCGCACAAGCCGTACCTCATTTGCGGGTGAATGTACAGGAGCTCGATGCCGATTTCTATGTGTTCTCGGCTCATAAAGTATATGGACCTACGGGGATAGGTGTGTTATACGGTAAAGAAAAGTGGCTCGATGCCATGCCTCCTTATCAAGGAGGCGGGGAGATGATCGCTCATGTCGATTTTTCGGGTACGACTTTCGGGGAGTTGCCTTTCAAGTTCGAGGCCGGTACACCGGACTATGTGGGGACGAGCGCTTTTGCGACGGCTTTGGATTATGTCGATCATATAGGATTGGAATCTATTGCCGCTCATGAAAACGAATTGTTGCGTTATACGACCGATCGATTGCAAGACATAGAAGGTTTGCGCATATTCGGTACTTCGGAACATAAAAGTTCGGTTATCTCGTTTTTGGTGGACGGGATACACCATTACGATATGGGTATGTTGCTCGATAAATTGGGTGTTGCCGTTCGCACGGGGCATCATTGTGCACAACCGTTGATGACCTCTCTCGGTATCGAGGGTACAGTGCGAGCCTCGTTCGCCGCATATAATACGAAAGCCGAAGCGGAAGCATTTGTTGCGGCTGTGAAGCGTGTCGTTCAGATGTTTCGGTAGAACCGGTTTTTATCGGAATCGTTTTTTCCCTTTGAGAAAATAGTCTATTGTTATGTTGCGCCCGGATTCGGGGAATGTTTTTAACAAATCGGTATTCGGAAATTCGGTGTATCGTTTGCGCATTTGCCGAAAGTCATTGTGGGCGCGTAGTATGGCACGGGCATGGGAAAACTGTCCTAAAAGGGCGAACCGCACAAAAGCCAGCGTGTCATAAAGCCTGCGGACAAACAGTGTCTTTTTCCCTTCTTTGCAGGGCAGGTTCTTGTGCAACATTAAAAGGTTGTTGCGAAAGTTGAGATAGGTTTTCCGGGGATTGGCGGCATCGAGTGATGCTCCTCCCAAGTGATAGACCGTGCTTTGCGGTACGACAGCGATGCGGTATCCTGCGAGATGGATGCGCCAGCAAAGATCAATCTCTTCCATGTGCGCGAAGAATGAAGGATCTAATCCTCCGACTTTTTTATAGATTTCAGAGCGGACGAAAAGAGCCGCACCACTGGCCCAGAAGATGTCGCATATATCGTCGTATTGTCCTCGGTCGGTTTCGAGGGTATTGAAAATTCTTCCCCGGCAGAACGGGTAACCGTAACGATCGATAAATCCGCCGGCCGCACCTGCGTATTCGAATTCTTCACGCTTCCTTAATGACTTGATTTTGGGTTGACAAGCCGCTACATCGAGGTTGCCCTCCGCAAATTCCAACAGAGGTTCGAGCCAGTGTGGAGTGGTTTCGACATCGGAGTTAAGCAATACGGCGTATTTGTAATCCAGCATCTCCAACGCCTTGTTGTAGCCTGCGGCGAATCCGTAATTTTGAGGGAATAGCAGCGTTTTAACTTGTGGAAATTCCTGTTTGAGAACTTCGACCGAGTTATCGTCGGAACCATTGTCAACGACTATGACATCGGCTATATTGGCATTGGTGTGGGCACATACCGAAGGAAGAAATTTACGCAGTAAATCCTCTCCATTCCAGTTGAGTATAATGACGGCGATTTTTTTCATATCATGTACCGGGAAAATCCTCGTGTTTGTATTTCCAACGTTTGTGAGTCCACAACCATGCCCACGGATTCCTGAGAATCGTTTTTTCCATGATGGCCGTGTAGCGATCGGTGATTTCGAATTCGGGCAGTTCGTTGGGGCGCAGGGCTATTTCTCGTATAGTCGTTTTGTAGTATCCGCGCTTAACGATTTCGACATCGAAGTAAAGAACGGCGAAATCCGTTTTACGGGCGATTTTTTCGAAGCCGGTCAATACGGGAGAGTCTTGCGAAAGGAATCGAGCCCAATGGTGTATATTTGTCGGTGAGGGGGTTTGATCGGACATGAAGCCTGTAATGGACGGTTTGCCCGAACGTTTCATTTGTAAGATGGCTCTTAACGTATCTTGTTTGGCAATACATACGGAACCGAATCGGGAACGAAGTTTCAGGAAAAAACGATCGAACCACTTGTTTTTCAAGGGGCGATATATTTGTGCGAACATGACATCGGGTGTGCGAGTCCACAGCGTTACGGACGGAACCCATTCCCAATTACCGAAATGCCCTAACAGGATAATGATAGAGCGGTTTTCTTCAAAGAGACGGTCTATGATTTCTACCTGTTCGAATTTCATGCGGCGACGCATTTCCTCGTCGGAGATATGCATTAGCTTTATAGTTTCGACGATATAGTCGCAGAAGTGGTGATAAAATTTCTGTTCCAGTTGTTTCAGTTCCTTGTCGGTCTTATCGGGAAACGCTTTGCGCAGATTTTCGGATACTAATTTTCTCCTGTAATGAACGATGTAATATAGAGGGAAATATAAAATATCGGATAGAATATATAGTATCCGCATGGGCAAAATAGCATGCAGTTTGAACCACAGGTAAAGCGGAGAATAGACGATATTTTGAAGAGTCTCTTTTTTCATATCACGAATTTATATTTCGATTGCGAGCAGAGCATCTCCCGACTCGTTAAATTCTCCTAATTTAACAGGGCGACAAGTATTTACCCACTCTTTACGATAGGGCATTTCTACCCGTATGTAGTTGTCTGTGAATCCATGCATAGGAGCCCCTTTGCGCGGTTGCTCGAACAATACGGGACGTATTGTCCCTTGAAATTTATAATAGAAGTCGTGCAATTTCTTCTCGGAGATTTCGAGCATGCGACGGCAACGCTCGTGTCTTTCGGGGACGGGAACGACCGGATTGATTTTCAACGCTTGCGTTCCGGGTCTTTCGGAGTAAGTAAACACGTGTAGTTGTGAAATGTCGAGGCTTGCGACGAAACGACGGCTTTCCTCGAACAGTTCTTCGGTTTCGCCCCGTACACCGGTAATGAGATCGACACCGATGAATGCATCGGGTATCTTTTCCCGTATGGTTTCGATTTTACGGGCAAATAAATCGGTGTCGTAGTGACGGTGCATCAATTTCAAAACGGTGTCGCTACCCGATTGCAGAGGTATATGGAAATGAGGGGCGAATCGTTTCGACCGGGCGACGAACGAAATGATGTCGTCGGTCAGTAGATTGGGTTCTATCGAGGATATACGGTAGTGTTCGATTCCTTCTATTTGATCGAGCGACTCGATGAGGTCGAGAAAGGTTTCTCCGGTTTGTTTGCCGAAGTCTCCTATGTTGACTCCGGTAATGACAATTTCTTTTCCTCCGGACAGGGCTACTTCCCGAGCTTGTTCGGTAAGTTGTTCGATGGTTCCGCTTCGGCTTCTGCCCCGTGCGAACGGAATCGTACAATAGGTACAGAAGTAGTCGCAACCGTCTTGAACTTTTAAAAAATATCGGGTGCGGTCACCTCGGGAACAAGAGGGAGAGAATTTTTTGATGTCTTTGGTAGGGGTCGTGACGATATTTCCTTTTTGTTTTTTCTGCAAGTCTCCCAAGTATTGCAGGATATCGAGTTTTTGTTCAGCTCCTAAGATCAAATCGACATCGGGAATATGGGATATTTCTTCGGGTTTGAGTTGTGCGTAGCAGCCGGTGACGACGATAAACGCTCCGGGGTGTTGCCGGGCTATCTTACGGATTGTCTGACGACATTTTTTATCGGCCAGTTCGGTTACCGAACAAGTATTGACCACGCAAATGTCTGCTTTCTCTCCCGGTCGTATTTTGCGAATGCCGTTTTCTTCGAGAATTTTTCCAAGTGTGGAGGTCTCGGCAAAATTAAGTTTACAGCCCAATGTATAGTAGGCCGCTGTTTTATTTTCGAATGTATGGACGTCTATCATATTCAGCCGGTCGTGATGCAAAATAAAAAACAAAGGTACTCATTTCGTTTGAAAATACCTTCCCATAGATTTCTAATAGTTGTTTATGAGGGAACTATTTTGCAAACTATGTTGTATATTTGTCGGCAAATGCACAAATAAACAGGATTTGGTACAACCGAATATCATTTGTTTCTGTTTCCGTTTGTACTATCTTTGTTACCAAACTATTTAAATCTTGAATATGATTCCCGAAAATTTTATAAAGCTATATGAGTCAAGTTTTCGTGAAAACTGGGATTTGCCAGCTTTGACCGATTATAATGAACAACGTACGCTCACGTATGAAGACATGGCGCGAGAAATCGCAAAATTGCATATCCTTTTTCGCCATTGTCAAATCAGAAGAGGCGATAAGATCGCATTAGTGGGAAAAAATACGTCTAACTGGTGTATCGCCTTTATGGCCACCGTTTCGTATGGTGCTATTTTGGTTCCGATCCTTCAAGAGTTCAACCCTCATGATATACATCATATTATCAATCATTCCGATTCGGTGTTGCTGTTTGTCGGCGATCATATTTGGGAAAATATCGAAATGGAGAAGTTACCCGAAGTGAGGGCTGCTATTTCTTTACAAGATTTTTCTTGCCTTGTGCAACGCGATGGCGAGGAGATTGCCAAGTGTTTGCGGGAGATGAAGCGGAAATTCAAAGCTACTTATCCGAACGGTTTCAATAGAGAGGACATCAAGTATGCCGATTTGGATAACGACAAAGTTATTTTGATTAATTATACATCGGGGACAACCGGATTTAGTAAGGGAGTGATGCTAACCGGGAACAATTTGGCGGGAAATGTCATGTTCGGTGTTCGTTCTCACTTGCATTATAAGGGGAGTAAATGTATTTCGTTCTTACCGTTGGCACATGCTTACGGGTGTGCCTTCGATTTGTTGGTTCCTTTGGCCGTGGGTACACATATCACGTTGTTGGGTAAGATTCCTTCCCCTAAAATTTTGCTGAAAGCGTTGGAAGAGATAAGACCTAATTTGATTATTTGTGTTCCTCTGATTTTAGAAAAAATTTATAAAAAACAGATACAGCCGTTGCTCAATAAAACGCCTATGCGGTGGGCGTTAAATATTCCTATATTGGACAGTCGGATTTACGGACAGGTGAGGAAGAAATTGATCGATGCTTTCGGAGGCCGATTCGAGGAGGTGATTGTGGGTGGAGCCCCGATAAATAGGGAGGTAGAGACTTTCTTGCATAAAATAAAATTTCCCTTTACGGTGGGATATGGAATGACCGAATGCGCTCCGTTGATCAGTTATACACCCCATCGGGAGTTTAGACCGGGATCGTCGGGGCGGACATTGTTCGGGTATGTAGAGACCAAAATAGATTCTCTTGACCCGGAAAATATTCCCGGTGAAATATGTGTACGGGGCGAACATGTGATGAAAGGTTATTATAAAAACGAGGAGGCGACGAAAGCGGTTCTCGATGAGGACGGGTGGTTGCATACCGGTGATATGGGAACCATAAGCGCCGATGGTACTATTTTTATAAAGGGTCGCTCTAAGACAATGATTCTCACTTCGAACGGGCAAAATATTTATCCCGAGGAAATAGAGGCTAAACTGAATAATATGCCTTTTGTGATGGAAAGCCTAATTGTCGAGCGGGACGGGAAATTAGTCGCTTTGGTATGTCCCGACTATGAAGCGATGGATAGTTACGGTGTCTCTAATAGAGATTTACCGATGGCTATGGAGGAGGTCAGAAATAATTTAAATAAGATGTTGGCTCCATACGAGCAGATTACTCGCATTCAACTTTATCCGAATGAATTCGAGAAAACACCTAAAAGGAGTATAAAACGATATTTATATGATAATTGAACTTTTTTTGAATCATTTTTTACAGAAAAAATGAAAGATTCTGAAAAAAAAGTAAGATTAAGAGTACAACATATAAAAAGAATATATACCTTTGTGGCGTTTTTGAAGCAAAAAAATATTGTTTTATCTTTAATTTGAAGGAAATGAAAAAGTTAGTTTTGTTCTTCGCTGTTGCATTTGCAATGTCTTTCGCTTCTTGTGGCAATAAAGCCGCTGAATCTACCGAAGCTACTGATAGCGTTGCTGTTGTAGAAGAAGTTGCAGTAGAAGTAGTTGATACTGTTGCTGCTGACTCTGTTGCAGTTGACTCTGCTGCTGTTGCTGAATAATTTGCAACTTAAACAAGGAAAGAATTGGAGCTACTCTCGGGCGAGAGATAGCTCTTTTTATTTTTAGTCCGGCTCGTTGTTCATGTGCTTGATTACCCGACAAGGATTTCCCACCGCCACACAGTCGGCAGGAATGGAACGGGTGACTACGCTGCCGGCGCCTATGACACTGTTACGCCCGATCGTAACTCCCGGCAAGATAATGGCTCCACCTCCTATCCATACATTATCTTCGATTTTTATGGGAAGTGCGAATGTATTGCAAATGGCTTTACTTTCGTCCCAATTTTGCATGGTTCTTTCTTTTACATTTGTCGAGTGTGTGGCTGTGTATATTTGTACGTTGGAGGCAATCAAAACATTATTGCCTATTTCGATACGATTATTATCTACGAATGTACAGTTCATGTTGATAATGACTTTATTGCCTACGAATATATTTTTTCCGTATTCGCAGCGAAAGTCGATGTCTACATGGACATTTTCTCCCAAATGCCCGAACATTTCCCGTAAGATGGCTTCTTTTTGTTTCGTGTCGGCATAATCCGTAGAATTTAATTTTACAAGCAGACGTTTGGTTTTTAATGTCATCTCTGCCAATTCTTTGTCTTTCCCATCAAAGATTTCTCCGTCCATACATTTTTGAAATTCTGTTTTCATGTTCTTAAATTACAGATTATTGTTTATTGATAAAATTATCTATGCTTGCATGAGTCTTCCCGCCGTCGGCGACAGGTGTTTTTATGACCTGCGCCTCGGGAAGTTTGGTATGTATTTCAAGTTCTATGGTTTCGATGGTTCAAATAGCCGATAGAGAACTTTTGAAGAACCCCGGTGTTATAGCCGTTTTTTACGGTCAGTTTCTCAGGTTTTTTAAAACTTACCGCTTATTTTATTTTCATGATTTTCCGAATCGTATTGGGTATTTCGATGTTATCGTTCAAAGCTCCGAATTGTCGGGCTTGGCAGCCAATGGCGTAGAATGGAACGAATCCACCCGTGTGTGAAAAGCTGGTCCAGCCTACTCCTATTTTTTTATTCAATAGAGCAATGGCATCGGCAACGAGCGGTTCGCTTTTTGCATATAGTGTAATTTCCTGTTTACTGCTTTTTTTAACAATCGTCTCGTAGTAGCATTGCATTAACTGGGCCTCCTCCCCTGCGTTTACAGGAATTTTATCCCATAATCCGGTGTTCTCGGCCAATATTTTTTTTGTTTTTTCCCAAGTATCTATTTCTCCTGTCTCTCTCATTTTTTGAAATAATTTGGAGAGGGATTCTTTGGACATTTTTTGATAGTTTACATACTCCCAGTTGAAAGGGTGTGTAGTCGTTTCTCCAATGGTGAGCCCTCCGGTTTCGTGGTCGGCGGTTACGATGATGAGAGTTTCATCGGGGTGTTTCTTATAGAATTCGTATGCCAAGCGTACACTTCGATCGAATTCGATAGTTTCCTTAATTGCCGTAGCTATATCACGTGGGTGAGAAGCGTGATCGATACTTGCGCCTTCGATCATCATGAAAAATCCTTTTTTATTTTTCTTTTTATATAGTTTTTCTATACCGGCTTGAACCATAAACTCCAAACCTAATTTACCGGGCTCCCTTTCTATCACGTAGGGTAACCATTTTTTGAGTGTGGTATCGGTATCTACTAGGAGTATTTTGTCTGCATTTTTTTGGGAGTTATAGCCTTCCGGACCTCGGCATACCGTGTAGCCTTTTTGGCGATAGTAGTCGTATATATAAGGTTGGCTTGGGTCTCTCCTGTTAAATGGTTTCATTAATGTACTCCCGGCTAAAAAATCGAATTGGCTATCTGCGCCTTTTTTACCTATTTGGTAGGTGTCGTTTCGCATTTGCCCGGCATAAAAGGCCGCAGGGGTAGCATCGTCGAGTTGCCCGCTGGTGATAATTCCGATTGCATATCCTTTGTCTCTCAGTTGTTTGGCAACAGAGGTTAACGGTTGTTTGTCAGGACCGATTCCGATATGAGCTAAATTGGTTTTATGACCGGTAGCCAATGCTGTGCCTGCGGCAGCGGAGCAAGTGATGAGACTATTGTTGGCATAGGTTCTGATGGCGGAACGGACAGGGAAATCGAGGAAAACCAGCGATTCGTTTCCATCTTCATAGTTCCCGTTTTCGTAGAAAAGTTGGGTTGCCATTACATGGGCAAAACTCATGCCGTCACCGATACAATAGAAGATGTATTTGGGTGTTTTTGCGGATAATGCGGCCGTAAAGAATAGGGCGATGAAAAGAACCAAAGACTTTTTTGCAAATTGTTTCATAGGCTTTTGTGTGTTAATGTTATTGTTTTTCTTTTTTTTATTTCATAGAGCAACTGAGTGATTTGGGCCGATTCATTGTTTCACTGTATGTATTTCCAAATCGGTCTGTTACTTTTATTTCTATGGTAGAGGTTGCGTTCGATGCTGTGGCCTTGAACATATGGGCGGTCGCACAGGAAACGAAATCGGCTGTCGGGGTAGCCCCTACGTTTAGCCTTTTGGCTTCGTAAGAAATAATATGTAAGGGGTCTTTGGCAACGACTCGTTTCACCTCCAAAGGTTTGCCGTTTTCGGTCATCTCGACTTTCCATTCCGGGTCATATCCCCAAACATTGACCAATATCTCGTTCTTATTATTTTTTGTCCCGTAAGTATCGCTGTAAGCTCCCATTTCCGCTTCTGTGGACTCAGGAGCAAAGGCTTCGGCCGTAATATGACATTGGTTCAGGTCGTAGCTGCGGAACTGTTTCGATTCTTCCTCTTTGATTCCTTTGTAGAGCCATTTTACATCGTTGTCGTTTATTGAGAATATTTTGTACCCACCGGGTGAACCGTCTTTGCAAATATGGTTGTTTGCATATCCGTTTTTACCGGTCCACCACCATGTCGCGCATACCGCTGCAATATTATGTTCGATAAGTTGATCGGAGGGTTCGATGGTGTAATTGATGTGGGTATGCCCAGTGATGACATGAGCGTTGGTAAATTCTTTGAGGTAATTGACCAGTGTCGATCCTCCGCTCATGGAAATAGTATTTTTTTGTGGTAAAGATGTGGGGTTGGCATATAGTTGTGCGTGCATGGCTACGAATAGTGGCGCATTTTTGTCGGTAACGGTCGCTAAGTCCTTTTTTAACCAACTGAGCTGGTCTTCCGTGAGTTTCTTGTTGTAGTTACGTTTGCCGATCGTTCCTTGACTGGCTCCTGTATTGATGTATTGAATGTTGTCCAATACAATGTAGTGTACATTCCCCAAATTGAAAGAATAGTAAGTCGGCCCTATGATATCTTTATAAGCCTGCTCGGCTTGCCAGTCGTCTGCACAGTAAGGGTTGTTATCGTGATTTCCTGTACAGTTGAAAATGGGCAGATCGACCGATTTGATAGTGATCAGGTACTTGCTTAAATCATAACGATTGGAATACCAATATTGATCCCAAGTCATATCGCCCAACGTGAGGCCGTATACTTTTTTGCCTTCTGACCTATATTTTTCTACCGTGGTATTTAAGTCTGGTAGAAATCTCAGTTTAAACTGAGATAGGTCATTGTTGCGGTTGGCCAAGTGCATATCGGCTAAGGCTAATAAAACATGATTGGTGTTGTCGGTTGCGGTGAGTTCGAAGTCGTGTTGTTCTACGGAATCGTCTTTTGCCAAACGATAGAAAAAAACGGGTTGGTTGTTGTCTTTAATCGCAACTTCGTAATTTCCCGGAACAGAGATAAATACAAATCCACTTTTTTTATCGGATTGTATATAATATCGTCCTTGCTCGTCGGTCTGTACTACGTTATATCCGTCGGATACGACGACATTGGGTAAGGGTTTATTTTCGCAATATACTACACCTTTGAGAGTCATGCCGGCAATATCGGGAATGTTTAAGTCTACGGCATTCTCGATAATCAATGTCGTTTTTCCCAATCGGCAGGAATCTGTTTCCCGTTTGAGCCATAACTGGTATGTATCGGAGACGATATTTTTCGGCATGACAATGTCGGCACTCTGTTTCGTAACCGAGGCAAGAGGTAACGCATAGGTATTGTTGGCAGCGGTCTCGGATATCAAAGCGACTGTATCGGATTGCAGAAATCCTTCGCCTTGCATGGTAACCGTACTGTCCGGTGAGGTATGAATTTGGGCTTCGATCGAGAAATTTTTAATTTCTATCTTTGAGCTTACCGAGTCGGTAGGGGGGATAATACCTTCCGGAATACTCTCTTTTTCGGAACAGTTTTGAAATAAAAATGAGCTGCCAATCAGTGTACTTACGATTCCTATGGTTTTCAACAGTGTTTTCATGGTAAATCTTTATTTATTAGGAATAACAAGTATGGCGTTGCTTACTTCTCTTTCTCCTTCGTGGTCGAATTTTTTGTTATCGTACGGGTGATTGACGATTCCCGTTTTATTGTTCCACAAGGTGGAAGACCCTCCACCATCGAGATTCAGTGCGTCGCGCATGCCTAATTGTTTTGCCAAATAAGATAGTTCATCGATAGACATACCTACCGAGTGTTTTTTAAAACGGCCGTCCACCACTACCATCATGATTTGGTTGTCTGGGGTAATGCCGATAAAAGCACGAGGGTGGCGTTTGAAGAAACCTTGTGGAACGTCGGAACTGTGGGCGTTTCCTTTGGTGGCTTTGCCTGTGTTTTCTGGGAAGGTCGGAGCCATTTGGCGTACTCCGTTTTTCAACAATAGAGGTCCTGCGGCCAAAATGTTTTTGTATTTTTTGCCCAATTTTTTACTTGTAATGGAGTCGAAGGTATGAATTTTTATTTTGTTTTTATCTGTGGAGATAGCCCCGTCTGTGCGAAAGGCTTCGGCACGGGTGGTTTCTCCACGAACGATACCGTCGAGCCGTATGAATGTCGTGGGGGCTCCTGTTTTTACATTGAAGTAGCTGCCGTTGATTGCGGCTTCGGCCTGATTTTCCTTTGCCAAATGGCTGGTCATCGTCATTTGCGGAGCTTGTACGATTTGAGTTTTATACTTTTTAGGATCGTATTTTATGATAGAAATTTGTTGGGGTGAATCGAATACGTGTATATTCGTGTACATGCATACTGCTCCGTGTTTCAACGTATCGGTATGCCATTGTGCATGGGCGATAGCCAATGAGTCTTGTCGTGTTTGTGCGTATCCGCATGGAACGACGAGCGATAAGAGTATCGCTGAAAAAATAAGTCTAATGTGTTTCATTTCGTTATAAAATAGTTTCGTTTTGGGACTATAAAAGTAATAAAACGATTCGAAAAAAAACATATGATTGACATTTATAAATATTGGGGAAAGGGTTTTATATAAAAATTAACAGATGTAATGCTTTCTAAATATTTTTGTTTTGAGTTGAATTATCGTGAAATGTAAGTCGTTTTCCTCGGGTTCGATTGCATACTTTTCCTTCGGAGAATACTTCGTTTCCGTTGACGAAAGTACGATCGATCGATATTGGGAATGTGTGTCCCTCGAAAGGAGACCATTTACATTTCGACAGAATATTTTCTGTTGTTACTGTGTAGGGTTTGCAAGGGTCGACGACAACGATATCGGCGTAGTGCCCGGAGCGCAGGTATCCCCGGCGGTCGATGCGGTAGAGCGTCGCCGGAGCGTGACACATCTTTTCAACGACTTGCTCGATCGTGAATTCTCCTTTTAGAGAAAGTTCCAACATGGTTTGCAAGGAATGCTGTATCAGCGGACCACCGGATGCCGCTTTCAGACAGGAACCTTGTTTTTCACTCCATAGGTGAGGGGCGTGGTCTGTCGCCACGACATCGAGTTTGCCGCATCGAAGCGCATCGAGCAAAGCCCGACGATCGGCACAGGTTTTGATGGCAGGATTCCATTTTATGCGGTTCCCGAATTGGGCGTAGTCGTTGTCGTCGAACCAGAGATGGTGCACGCATACTTCGCCCGTGATATGTTTCTCCGAGAGTGGTTTATGATTGTCGAAAAGAGACATTTCCCGTGCCGTGGAGAGGTGTAGGACATGCAATCGGGTATCGTATCTTGTCGCTAATTCCACGGCTTTGGCCGAAGATGTATAGCAGGCCTCGGCACTGCGGATAAGAGGGTGGAAGAAAATGGGTAAGTCCTCTCCGAAGCGTTCGGTATAATACTTTTTGTTAGCTTGTATGATGGATTCTTGTTCGCAATGTACGGCGATGAGCGCAGGAATTTCGGCGAAGATTCGTCGTAATGTTTTTTCGCTGTCTACCAGCATGTTTCCGGTAGATGATCCCATGAAAATTTTTACACCACAAACCTGTGAGAAGTCAACCTGTTTCAGTACCTCGAAATTATCGTTGGTAGCGCCGATATAAAAAGAATAGTTCGCCGGGGAAACTTCGGCTGCACGAGAGTATTTCCATTCAAGGGCTTCGAGGGTCGTCGTTTGGGGAACGGTATTGGGCATTTCCATAAAGGAGGTGATTCCTCCTGCGACCGCTGCAACCGATTCGGTGGCGATCTCGGCTTTATGAGTGAGTCCCGGCTCTCTGAAATGTACTTGGTCGTCGATAACTCCGGGGAGAATCCATTTGCCCGAGGCGTCGATGATACGGTCTGTGTCGTATACGATATTTTCAGGCAGTTTTCCCTTTATGACGGATTCGATAAACTCTCCTTTGACGATGATGCTCCCGATGAAGTGCTCTCCATCGTTTACGATCGTTCCGTTTGTAATGATTGTTCTGCACATGACCGGTTGTCTTTTGGGGCGTCGGCGGTTAATTTCTCTTCTTGGGGTATTTGCGGAACCAACTGTTTATTTTTAATCTGATGACTCCGAATACAGCTTCACCGAATATGCTGGTGTTCATTTTACTTTCACCCAATACTCGGTTAATGAATATAATGGGTACTTCTTTAATGGTGAATCCGTATTTGTAGGTCGTGAATTTCATTTCGATTTGAAAGGCATATCCTTTGAATCGGATTGAATCGAGTCCGATCGTTTCGAGTACCCGACGTCGGTAACAAACGAATCCTGCGGTCGTGTCGTGTATTTTCATACCGGTGACGAAACGCACATACTTTGATGCGAAATAGGACATCATGACTCTTCCCATAGGCCAATTAACTACGTTCACTCCCGTGACGTAGCGGGAACCGATAGCCATATCCGCACCACCGGTTTTGCAAGCGGCCAACAGATTCATCAGGTCTTTGGGGTTATGGGAGAAATCGGCATCCATCTCGAAAATGTATTCGTATCGGTGTTCGATAGCCCACTTGAATCCTGCAATATAGGCTGTTCCCAGCCCTTGTTTCCCGGTTCGTTCCATGAGGTGGAGAGCGCCCGGAAATTGTTTTTGTAAATCTTTGACAATCGCTCCTGTTCCGTCGGGGGAGTTGTCGTCGATGATGAGTATATGGAACTGACGGGGAAGTTCGAATACGGCATGGATAATTGCGGCAATGTTTTCTTTCTCATTGTAAGTGGGAATGAGAACTATGCTGTCTGATCTCGAAAGCGCTGTACTGTCCATATAGGTGTTGTTAGTGTATTTGTCGAAACAGATTGTGCAGACGACATATAAATTTATGATGTCGTGTCGCTTCGCCTCTGTTTTTATGTTCTACAAATATAAGTACTTTTTTTATTCGGACTTTCGGAACAGGCAAAAAAGGTGTGAATGAAGGGTAATAAAACTTGACGTGTGCTTGTCCGCCGATAGTATAAAGGCTAAACCCTTTTTAGGGTTTAGCCTTTATGAATAAGGATAATCAATCAGTCGAACGATTTATCGGACTGTGACTTTGAACGATTTTCCATCGATGCGAACGATATATATGCCGGTTTCGACGTGAATCCGGTCTTTGTAAGAAATAATCTCGTCGAAGATTTTGCTACCGTCTATTTTGAATATTTCGGCTTGCCGGTTATCGACATTTTCAATGACGATCGTGTGGTCGGCGGCATATACTTTTATCGGGTTTCCAGATGCCTCATCGATACCCGACTGAGACCTATCTACCGTAACCGTGTTGGAATATGGCGATTCTCCTTTGTCGAATACGGCCGTGACATTGTAGGTATAAATGTTTCCTTTTTCTATTTCCGTGTCGGTATAGCCTTCGGTCGCCGGGAGTTGTTTGTACAGTTCGCCATTGCGATACAGGTTATATCCATTGAGGACAAGCGTTTCATCGGGCATATTGGCTGCAATAAACTCTATATCGTCGATGAGCAAACCGATTTTACCCGAAGATATACAGTGGATTGCGACATATTTGGCATTGTCCGGCAGTTCGAAGCTGTATTTGTTGTATCCGTTTTCAGGATCTCGCTCCAATCCATCGGGGACGATTGTTTCGCTACCTTCGAGGATTACGAAGTTGTCGATGTCGTTGTTGCCGGTCGAGTACACGATCTCGAACTTGTCATAGCCTTCTCCTCCATACATAAAAGGAATTGAGCGAGCCCAGAAACTGATACTTCTATTGCCATCTTTAAGCTCGGGGAATATCAGGTAATCGTCGTTGGCAGCTCCTCCCATAGTACTCCAACAAGCGAACAATTGTTTGCCCGAGTGAGCGGTGAGGCCATAGAAAGTCAATTGTTGTGACAGAGATTCGGAGTTCGTACTCATGACTTGGAATGCCATTTTCGCTTCGCTGTTCGGGTATTGGGGAGCCCATGCGTTTATCTTGGCCGTCGTTTGACCATCGTTGTCGTACACCGTGTAGTCTCCGATGGTTCCGGTACGATTACTGTCGTCAATTCCGCCGATACTCCACTCTTCGTAACTTTCGATGTCGTCGGTAGCGGGATCGGGGATACAGGATAAAGCGGGTCTGCTCCATGTGAGCGATACCGAGTTGTCGTTATCTTCGGCACTGAGGTTGTCGATGGTGGGGTATTTGGGTCGTTCGACTGCGACCGACAGTGCAGCCGAGTTGTTGTCTGTGTCGAGATCGCCATCGAATTCTATTTTTGCAGTGAGGTCGAAGACCGTACTGTTTACCGGTGACGAAAGGACGAAATCGAAAGTCTCGTAGGCATCGGATCGTATGGGTTTACCGTTTTGTTCCGCAATGAGTTTGTCTCCCGAATAGATACATACTTTGTAGTCGGTAGCCTCATTGGTTCCATCGTTATATATCTTGACAGAATAGTCTGCCGGCTTTGCCCCGATAACCGATTCGGGACCTGTAAATCCATTCAGAACAAGATCGTTTGCCAGTTGGTCGAAAATTCGCAGGTTATCGATCATGACGCTTTCGGCGCCCCAATCTTCGGTTGCTCCGAGAATACCTATTTGCAGGAAGTCTGCGTTGCGATAGTTACTAAGGTCGATGGCGTGGCATTTCCATATATTATTGTCTGCGCTGTTGATTTCGAGAAGCGTTGTCCAATTTGTACCTAAATCGACACTTGCCTGAATATGAATCTCGGATAACCCGTCGGGATTATTTACCCATATTTTCAACACCGGATTTTCGAGTGTAGCGACGTTTATTTTGGGAGAAACCAGTCGGTACGAGCCGGGTCCGCTGAACGAAATCCAACCGTCATCGCCGTCTTGTGCTCCTAATATTGTGGAGAAACTGGTCTGTGTTACCGACCAATCGCCATATCCTTTTTCGACGATGTCGATTGCCCACGGGTCGTTTTCGGTTTTACCCTCAGGCCAAGACTCTGTGAATGGAGCCGGATAGGGAGTCCCGAAAAGTATGGAGTTGGTAGGTGTGGCTTCGCCCTCGCCTGCGATACTTTTTGCGCTTATTTGATAACTTAGAAGCATTTGTCCCGAATCGGCGTTCAATGATTCGTCGGTATAGGTAAGTCCGGTTATTTCGGTGGCAGTCGAAACAGACATCGGCTGCAACTGCGAAATCTGGTAGGTCAGTTTTTCGGGGTCGATGTAACCGCCGTTGATACCTGTCACAGGTGCTTCCCATGTAAGTACTGCCTTGTCTCCGGCTTGTACTACGTGTGGGTTTATAACAGCGGTGGGAATGTCTATCCCGATGTATACATTGCATTCTGTTTCGTATCCTTTTCCAGCCTCATTAAAGAATGCGATCGAGTAGGTATTGAATCCGTTGGCAGCCTGAGTATCGGTTATGGATACTTCGCTACCGGGTTGTGGATTGTCGATGCTTCCTACAAGTCTTTCTTTTGTTTTGTTCCAAATTTCGGCTTTGGCGATTGTTGTCAAGTTGCTGCCGTCGGCTCGCTTAGAGGGGGCGGTCGCCGATATGGTCGCTCCGAGCGCTCCTTCGGGAGCGGCAACAGCGTTCATTTCGTCTGTCGCTGCTGGGGCAAGCGCGTTGATCGGTTCTGTAATTTCGATGGAATAGATATATAACGACCCCATGTATTTATCGCTGATACCGTGAATACCTATATAATATGTTCCGTCGGATTGAGGCGAGAATACAGCTTGGAAGGTCTCTTCTTTTGAGGTCGTGAAGAAATTAGGTTCTATGATGACGTTTGTCAAAGCGTCGGCTGTTGCTTCTGTCCCGTATTTTACTTCAAACCGTTCTTTGTAAGTGGCGCTACTGGAACGTCCTTTTAAGATGAGGGTATATAGGAAACCCGCTTTCAACTTCATGGCCGGAGAGACGATCCAATCGTCGGCGGCGAGTGTGCGGCTATAATTGAGTTGTGCACCGTTGACCGTTGCCGTCCATGCTTTGTCGTCCTCGTTGGCATTGATGATAGTATATTGGTAGAAACTATCCATCGACTTGAACGAATGGTTGTAAGGTGGTTCGAGATATGAACCGAGCATTATTCCGTCGGATAGAGCGGGATCACTTTGTCGAGTGCCGTCTGAGACTATAATTTCGTATGTGTATTCACCCAGAATGAGAGGTAGCTCTGTATCCGTGACGGTCGTTTCGGTCGTTCGGGTAGCGATAATCTTGTTGTCGGGTTTGCGTATGACGTTATAAGTCAATAGGCTTATATCTACGTATCCTCCATGTTGACCCTTCGTTACTGCTTCCCATGCGACTGTTACATTGTCGCTTTCTCGGTTGACCGTGATTCCTGTGACCGTTGCCGGAGTATCTGTGCCGACATAGAATGAGGCCTTGTAAGCCGGACCTGTGCCATGTATTGTATTTGTCGTGATTTCCAAAGTGTGGTTCCCTTCGGATAGGGTTATCGGCAGTTCGACAAGCGAACCTGCGGTTGATGTGCCTGACGAAAGGGTTTCATCGTCTATTTCAACGGTGTAGTTTATATCGCCGGAGAGTTTGTTACCACTGACAGTCGTAGTGGGGAGTTTGAAAGTTATTGTACCTGAAAGGGCTGCTCCTTCGAATGCGATGTCGATGTCGGTAACGCTTCCCGGCCCTTCGAGGTCTGCGTTAGGACTTAGGGAATATAGTCCCACAAATTCTTCCAAATCGTTAAAGGACCCGAGTAGTGTAGCCTCTCCCGTATCGGTGTTTACTTGATAAATACCGGAGGAATTTTCGTTGCAGGCTGCCCAATAAAGTTGCTTGGTCGTGAAGTCGAAGCATCCGCTTTGTTGGTAAAGAGGTGTGTATCCGGTAGCTCCGATAAGGCTATATGAGCCGTCTTCGGTATTGAATTTGTATAAATCTCCCATTTGGGAAATGCCATATACTTCACCGATGGAATTGGCTGCGATGACTACGAATCCGGCAGGATATCCCTTGTCGTCTTGCAGAGTGATATCCGATAGTTTGTTTACTGCACCGGTTTCAAGGTCGAGAGTTCCGAATACATAACCGTTTTTAGTCGTGTTGTAGAAGGCTCCGTACACTTTTTGGTCTGCCGGATTCCAAGTCATGTCGGTGGAAATAGTCGTTAAAGGTATAGCTTTACGGCTTACCTCTGTCCACGATTCGATGTCGTAACAAATCAATTCGTTGCTTATCGTCGTACCGCTTAATTTTGTATAGGTAATACAGTAGAAATATTTTGCGTCGACGAGAGTCGCTCCTCCATTGGCTCCTATCGGTCCGGCTTCGGGACGATATACCAATTCTGCCTTAGGGTTGTTTGTCGTATTGAATTTGTAGATACCCATAGGACTGGAATCGTTCCCCCAACTTTGAGCAAAGATAAGGTTCCCATAAAGGGTCGTTCCGTCGACTGTGTTTTCCAAAACTTTTGTAAGTCCCTTTGGAGAGGAGATTCGGGAGGCCGGAATGACAGTCGTTTTTTCTGATGCGTTCCGTGGAGCGATCAGATGCGCTTTTGTACCAAAGGGCACAAATAATAGCAATAAAAAGCAAAATGTGATTAGATTTTTTTTCATAATGAAAAAGAATTGATAATGAATATTTTTGGTTTGTAGTGAAACTCTATTTGCAAAAATATTTATAATATTAAATAATACATCGATATTGTCGTATTACCTGTATTGTATTTATGCTATTTTAACTAATTTGGAGCTGATTTCTCTGAAATTGATTTAAAATATAGATTTTTTAAAAATAGCTTTTGTCTTATATTAAAGTGAATTTCTTGATTTTTGAAAGTATAATAGTGTATATAATATTTATTGTGTAATAAATATTTGATTATTGCTTTCCCTTGTCGGTCTATTATAATAGTTATAAAATATAAAAATATGAATATTCGCTTCTCCTTTATTTAGGAGAAGTAAAGAGAATCAAGGATGCTATTGTATTATCGGGGAGAGATTCCGTATCGTTCGAAGGCTTGTAAGTCTTCTTCTTCGAGGGGCAGACGTCGAACGGGAATAGGTATGTTTTGTTCTCCTACATAATATCTTTTTTCGAGATGAAACGACGGACTTATGAGGGAGAGTCGGTCATCGCGATATTCGGTTTCGATGCCTCCGATACCCAGTAGGGTGTGGAATACGACTCGCGAGTCGAATGGGGTGGTATGCCGATTCCGGGCTTGTCGTATGTCATCGGGGAAAAGAGTAGAGTAATTATCCGAGAACCAAATGACAAAGGGTATGTGAAGCTGGTAATAGGTGGGAATGGGGGAGGCGTGCAGAAATCGATTACGTTCATCGTCGAGCAAATCTTCCCCGTGGTCGGAGAGATACAGCATGGCCGAAGTTTCTCCGGTTCGGTCGAGTTTATCGATAACTTGTGCCAAGAATTTGTCGGTGGCAACGATCGAGTTGTCATAGGCATTTATCATGGCTTGCTTGTTCTTATGATCGATTTCTTTAATGTGGTCGGGGGTGAATATTCGGCAATCGGTATCGTATCGTTCACAGTAATTGAAGTGGGAGCCATAGGTGTGAAGGATAATGAGTTGCTTCGTTTTACCTATGTTCAGTAACGAGTCGACTGCGGATAATAGTACATCGTCATGTAGATGCGGTTTATTTTTCGGTGCGGCGAAATAGATCGTACAGTCTGCTTCGTCGGCAAAGAACTCGGTAAATGATCCGTTGCGCAGTTGGTTGGAGAGAAACGACGTGTGGAACCCAGCTTGTTTAAATGCCGAAATAAGACTCTTTTGTCGGTATATCTCATTGTAATTGAGTGCATCGGCGGGGCATAGCATTAACGGAACGCTTTTATGAGTCGCATTGATTTGTGTCAGTACATCGTCGAAATGAATGACATCGGGCATGGCATCGAGTTTGGGGGTCGTATTTCGTTCGTACCCATATAGCCCCCAGTTTCCGGCGCGGGAGGTTTCTCCGATTACGAAGATATAGATTTCGGGGAGTTCGGTGTCTCTTGTCGATGTGGCCCGGTAGTCGAATTTTCTCGATGTGCGTGGATAGTTCTTTGCTGCTTCCCAACTGTCCACGGCGAATCGGGCATTGTTGAACGCGTTGATGGGGTAAAGGTTGTCGAGCCTTGCCGTATGAGGATATTTTCGGTGAGCAGGTGTGTAAACAAGTATTCCACTACCGATCATGAGCATAGCCAACATGAACACTCTTTTTTGAAAAAGAGGTGTGAGGGTCTCGGTGCGACGTATGGAGTAAACGGCAAGAGCCAATGCCGGAAGATAAAGTAAGAATACGCCTACTACCGCCGGAGCCAATTTATCGAGTAATTCGAAAGCCTCTCCGCTGTTGGTCGTAAACATGTTCAGGAACATGTCTGAGGCGATAATGGAATTACCGAAAAGATAGAGTAGTACCAATTGAAACGCGCCTATGAAATGAAGGGGAAAAAGAGCCCAAAAGGTGATTCCCGGTTTGCGGGAGAGAATTAATAACAAAAGGTATAAAGCTCCCGGAATGAGGATATAGGAGACTTTGAACAGGAGTGGCAATTGTTCTGTAAAACATAGAAAAATGTTGGGAACCAACATGATTCCCGAAAAAATCCAAAATATGCGCCTCTGTGTAAATATTTGATTAAAATGCTTCATTGATGTTGAATAAAAATCCCGATTGTCCTTTTTTTCCGAATCCGTAGTCGAGTCGTACATTGACTCGGTTTTTGAACTCCCAGCGATAGCCTATTCCGTAATTGGGGAGTGTATGTCCCCATTTAAAACCTGAGAACGAAGGAAATACGTTTCCTGCTCCTACCCATACGGCTATGCCATTTCGCCTCCAAATGTGTTGACGGAGTTCTATTTGAGTTTCGATTAAATTTTTGTCTCGGTATCTGCCTTCGTAGTATCCTCGCATACGGGCCGACCCTCCCAAAGCTGCAAGCATATTCCAGGGTACATCGCCGTAATTGAATTCTCCATGTAGGTCAAAAGCAAGGATCGCTCCTTCCCATAGGCGGTGATAATAATCGAAAATGAAATCGGTGCGAGTAAACGCTTTTTTATTGCCCAAGAATTTGGGGAAGAATCGTTGGTTAACTTTTATATAAACTCCTTTTGCTGCGTTGGTAATAAAATCGCGACTGTCGTATACAAGTGTGGCTCCTATACTCGTGCTGATTACTTCTCGGGCTTCTCCTTCGAGTAGTTCGATTTTTGTGAAATCCGATCCTTTCACCCAGTTAAATCCCGTAGAAATTCCTCCGTAGAGGTCCTTATGTAAGCGAGCCAGCCAGTCGATACGTAAAATAGTTTCCAGTCTGTCGTAGGAGCTTTTATTGGCGTTGTTATTTCCGTTTTCGTAACCTATGCCCCAAAAGTCACTCGGGAATGTGTATAAATAAAAGTCGTAATCTATCCTGAATTTATTTTTGGGAAAGATATTATTCCCTTTTACTCCTATCAGAAGAAAGCCTGTGGTCGTGGCATCTCCATAAAGCGAAACGTTGGAGAGTTGTGTGATCGAGTCTCTTCGTAACCGGTATGTCCCCGAGGCGGCCAAGCCTATTCCCAGCTTTGTTGTGGAAGAATAGTGAGGTCCTCCGATGATACCGAAATCGAATTTTTTATCGGGGCGTGGGGCATTGGAGTCATCGAAGTATTTCAGAACCTTTTGGAATATGTTCAGTTTTTTTACGGTGGTATCTTTTTTTGCGATAATCGAGTCGGTAGGAATAGTATTTATACTATCGGTTGGCGTTTCGGCGTACAAAAGACTTTGGGAGCCTAAAATGTATCCGACGCATAATATAGTATATCGAATGAATTGTTTCATATAATTAATTTGTTTCTCTCACGAGTTCAGATGCAAATGTATATTTTCTGTGGCTAATTGCCTAATTGCTTTTTATTCAATATGTTAAGTTTTGTATAAATTTTCTTTCTCGTGTCATTTGTCTATATGGAGGTGTAGCGTAGCGGTGGGAATTGTCCTTTCTTGTAATAACAAATTATTATTCAGAAGGTTCAATAATTTAATATTGACGAGGGAAAGTAAAGATCGATTTTGAGAAATATTCAGGATATAAAATTTTTTCGGTGTATATTTTTTGTATTTTAACGAGAGTCCGATATAAATATATACGTGGACGATTATTGACCGGTCTCGATGAACGTCCATTTTTGCAAGAAGGTTTTGTCTGTCTTACTTATAAATGAGTTTTTCTGGGTGTAGGTTGTTTATAACAAGCTCGCCAAAGGAGATAGGTGGGTACAAGGTGCTTGGGTGTATGTCCTATTGAAAAAATGAATGCTATCGTTTTACGAAACGATAGCATTCATTTTTATTCTTCTATGTAGTTGCGAGATTACAATTGACAATTGATTACTTCATTGAATGTTTTTGTGTAATTCGTATTCAGCATTGCTTTATATTCATTGCAGAATGTGTCGAATGTCGTTTTGGCCAAGCTGGTTCTTCCTTGTTTATACAATGTGTTGCATTTGAGAATCAATGCATACTCGTCTGTTTTGTCGTGTGCGAACATGCTGTTGGCTATCTGAATTAATAATTCGTTGTTTCCCTTTATATATTCTTGCTTGGATAAATTTATTGCCATATCTAATACGGAATTCGTGTAATCGGACTTGAAAGAATCCAACCAGTCTGTTTGGACATATGGCAATAATTGTCCCGATAGCAGGTTTAAGGGTAAATCATTGATGTTTTCGGCTGTGATAGATTCTTTGTTTTTTACTTTGTCGATCCAATTACAAACATCGATATAATCGCAATAAGCGTGAGTGAACTTTAACGCCCAATAGGTGCTTTCTTTTACAAGTTCGACACCGTCTAGTTTTTCCAGCAAAAGTTTTAGTTTTCGGATATTTACTCGGCGGTTATTTTGGGCACTTTCGTCTGTTTTATCAAACCAAAGCAACTCTCTCAGAGTGACGTTTGAAATCCCTTTCTTGTTATTTACGCTATATAATATGATAAGAATGAGCAGTTGTTTCAAAATAGGTGTGAATGATTTGGTGATATCTGCACCATTTTTATCCCATACTTGAAATCCATCTAAGAAAAGAATAGATGATTTTTTGTGAATGTCCGGTTGGGGCTTATAGTTTTCGTCTTGGGTAGTTGTCTTGGAAGAACGATCCGTATTTGTAACGACCGGAGGGTTGTGAGGAATGTGGCTTTCTTTTCTTCTTCTTTTCTTTTTTCGGTAGCAGAGGTACATACAGCCCATACCTGCAATTATGCAAATTCCTATACCTATGAAGAACCCTATCTTTGTAACACGAGCCTTATGTCCTGCAACTGTTTGCAGCGTATCTTCTATTTTTAACGGGGGATAAGCTAATGAGTATATGTTTATATTTGATTTATTGTTGTAGTTATAATTGGTTACGGCATACAGCCTCGACTGTAACGAGTCGTAGTAGAGTGTACAGAAAGAATTTACATCATTGAAGGAGAAAGGGATTGTATCTGCATAGTTCGTACAGTTATTCCCATCTGTCAAATCGAACGATTTTAGCAGGATATAGCTGTTCGAACAATCATTCGGAAAACATAAAGCATATAGCTTGTTATTCGTTTCGTCTGTAACAATATGATTACCGACGACGAAGTTTTTCGTATCGTTGGGGATAGTCCACAATTTCTTTGTTTTGAATGTGTTGATGTCTATCGCATAAAGATCGTAATAATTTATGACTCCTAATTCTTGTTTCCCTTGCGGGTTGCCACAGCCGCCGAACACCAATATCGTGTCTCTGTTTTTGTAGTCCGATCCGCTTAGATAACGCGGAGGTATTTCTTCGTTGTACGATACCGGAATCCAGTCGTCCTGTGTCCGTCCTTTTTTAAGTATCAAGTTCTTATATTGATAATTACCATATCCGCCAAAAATATACAGACACGAGTCATTGGGCGATATAAACGTATTGTGTTGAGAATATTCCGGATTTTTTATTTCACGGTCATTCTTTGTCCATGTGTTATCGTTGAAATTGAATATAGACATCTGTTTCAAGGGATCGAAATCGTATGACCATAATTCATCGTAATAAGGCTGATAAATGAGTTGGTTGTTTATTTCTGTGTATGGAGCTCCATGAGCAGGATAAATCGTATCTAATGTATTGTCGATAGTCGAATAAACGAGTACAAATGAGCTGTTGGCAAAATAAATATTCCCTTTTGACGGGGCATGGCAGATTTGTGTATATATGGGTAATGCTAATGTTTTTTCTTTTACCCACTTGGTGTGTTTATTTATTTCCCATGTAGGATTGGTGACTGTCGCCGGAATCTGATACAGACTATCCAAACAGGAATACGACAGATGTTCTTTTAAAGGCCAATATGCAATTGTTTTATTTTTATTGTCTGTGATTTTTATGTTACGTATAGACATCGGAGGAACATCGGAAGAATGAAACTTTTCATGATCGGAGTATCCGAAGTAGAATTTCACGTTTTTGATATTGATGGATTTATACTGGCCTTGCAATGTTTGGTTGTCGAAGATGAGCCGTAAACTATCCGGATAGATTGAACACTGGATATGCGCCCATTTATTCCATGAGTATTGATTCAGTAGTTCTTCATCGAAAGCCAGATAGACGTTGTTCCCTTCTATCAAATTCAACGCTCTTTTTTCGGGTGTAATATTCGCTATCAAATCGAAACTCTTTTCATCGTCGATTATGATTCGAAAGACATATCCGTAGTTATGTTCTTCGGGTCTGAATTTAATATCGAAATCTAATGTTAGACCTTTTGAGGCGTCGAACTCGGGAGATAGGATAAGCGATGTTCTTTCTTCTTTAATGGAGGTATGGGCAGCAAAATATAATCCAGATGAAATATTTTGTGCTTCAACCGGTATCAGGGCCAACATTAAGAGCAGAAATATAAGCGTCTTTTGCATGAATACTTATAACTGTTTTTTGCAAAGATAATATGGTTTGGGAGGGTTACAAAAAAATTTTTTATATTTATGGAATCTTTTCATGGAATTGATAATAAAAATATTAGACTATTAATGGACAGAGTATTTTTACTGTGTACCGAAGTTTGTTTGTTAATGGTTTATTAATATTTCCGTTAACGGCCGGCGTTTATTTTTGTTACATTAATTAAAAACGACACATGATGAGAAGTATTATTGTATTGAGTTTAGCGCTGCTGTTGGTGGCGTGTAAGTATGAGAAAGAGTATAGTGGCAATCCTATTGTCGAGGGTTGGTATGCCGATCCAGAAGGGGTTGTCTTCGATGATGAATATTGGATATATCCTACGTTGTCCGATATTCCTTTCGGAGTCGATAGCGCAGATTTTCCCAGATTGCAAAAAGAAACGCGGGCCATTCATCAGGTCTATAATATACAGACTTATATGGATGCTTTTTCATCAAAAGATATGGTTCACTGGACTAAGCATCCCAAAGTGCTGTCTGTTGAGAATATAAAGTGGTTGGAATTTGCCTTATGGGCTCCGTCTATTGTTCGGGCGAATGGCAAATATTATCTGTTTTTCGGAGGGAATGATATCCAGAATGATGAGCAATATGGTGGAATCGGTGTCGCTGTGGCTGATAATCCGGCAGGCCCATTTAAAGATGTTTTGGGGAAACCTTTGATCGATAAGATTGTGAACGGCGCCCAGCCGATCGATCAGTTCGTTTTTAAAGATGACGACGGTAGTTATTATATGTATTATGGAGGCTGGCATCATTGTAATATGGTAAAATTGAGTTCGGATTTATTGAGCCTCGTTCCTTTTGACGATGGTTCGTATTATAAATCTGTTACACCAGAGAACTATGTGGAGGGACCTTTTATGTTGAAACGGAATAACAAATATTATTTTATGTGGTCGGAAGGCAGTTGGGGAGGTTCGGATTATAGCGTGGCTTATGCCATTGCCGATTCTCCGTTCGGCCCTTTCGAGCGTATTGGGAAAATATTGCAACAAGACGAGAGTGTGGGTACAGGTGCGGGACATCATTCGGTCATTCAGATACCGGGGAAAGACGAGTGGTATATTGTTTATCATCGTCACCCTTTGGGCGATACGATTCCAAATCATAGAGAGATTTGTATCGACCGTATGTATTTTGACGAAAATGGTTTTATTAAACCGGTGAAGATGACTTTCGACGGTGTCGGTGTCAATAGGCTTACGGATTAGCGAATAGTATCAGAAATGTATCACCGCCTCAAACAAGAAAATTTTCATTGAGTTGTTTTTCTTGTTTGAGGTGATGTTGTTTTCTACACGTGACTATTTACAGTAAAATATATGGAAAGATATGAGGCAATAACGTTGACCTCGATAGCTTTATTTGAAAGAATCGTTTTTATACTGATTGTCGAGTGGTTCCCCTTGTTATTAATCTTGTTATGTCGCCCCCTTTCTTATGAGAATTGTTAATGCCTTATTAATGTTTTTGATTCGGAAATAAGTATTGCATATGGATAATTAATATTCTATTAATGGTTTCATTAATTACCCCGGCTTACTTTTGTCGCAAAAAATAAAAAAACGATTCCATGAAAAAAGTTTCTTTACTTGTATTTTTATCTGTTTTACTTATATCGTGCGGAGGTAAAGAGGTGCTTTTTACTTCTTTTTCACCGGTTGACTATGTGAATCCGTTAGTGGGAACTCAATCTAAGTTTACCTTGTCTACGGGTAATACCTATCCGGCTGTCGCATTACCGTGGGGAATGAATTTCTGGACACCGCAAACGGGAGATATGGGAAATGGCTGGGCCTATTGTTATACCGACGACAAGATAAAAGGATTTAAGCAGACACATCAGCCCAGTCCGTGGATCAATGATTATGGGCAGTTTGCATTGATGCCGGTGACCGGTGGTAAAAAGTTCCTGCAAAATGAACGAGGAAGCTGGTTTTCTCATAAAGCTGAGACGGCAAGACCTTATTATTATAGTGTGTATTTGGCTGACCATGATGTGAAAACAGAAATTACTCCGACGGAACGTTCTGCTTATTTTAGGTTTACTTTCCCAGAAAGTGAAGAGTCGTATATCGTAGTAGATGCATTCGATAACGGGTCTTTTGTTCAGATAGATGAGGAAAATGGCACGGTAACCGGCTATACGACTAAAAATAGCGGGGGAGTACCGGATAATTTTAGAAATTACTTCGTGATGAAATTTGATAAGCCTTTTGCCTCGGCAGAAGTATGGAGCGGAGATAAAATTATAAAAGGTAAAAGAGAGGTAGAAGATAATCATGTCGGTGCTGTGTTGGGATTCAAGACTTATAAAGGTGAAAAGATTGGTGTAAAGGTAAGTTCTTCTTTTATCAGTGAAGAGCAGGCATGGTTGAATTTAGAAGAACTGGGCAGTAGGAATTTTAACGAGGTAAAAGAGTCTGCTCGAAATGCTTGGAACGATGTAATGAATAGAGTGAGAGTAGAAGAGGGAACTGATGAACAACTACGTACTTTCTACTCTTGCTTGTATCGTTCTTTATTGTTTCCCCGTAAGTTTTATGAAGTAGATAAATATGGAAATATTGTTCATTATAGTCCTTACAACGGAGAAGTGAGGAGAGGATATATGTATACAGATACCGGATTTTGGGACACGTTCCGCGCTTTATTTCCCTTCTTGAACCTCATGTATCCTTCTGTCAACAAAGAAATTCAAGAAGGATTGGCAAACAGTTATGAAGAAAGTGGATTTTTACCCGAATGGGCCAGCCCGGGACACCGTCACTGTATGGTGGGTAATAATTCGGCATCTGTTGTGGCCGATGCTTATTTGAAAGGATGCCAGGCAGAAAAGATCGATCTGTTGTATGAGGCTGTTCTGCACGGAGCGAATCATGTGCATCCCCAAGTTCCTTCGACAGGAAGATTGGGATATGAATATTACAATCAAAAAGGATATGTACCTTATAATGTAGGTATTAACGAGAATGTGGCGCGCACATTGGAATATGCCTATGATGATTGGTGTATTATGAGACTGGCGCAACAATTGAACCGTCCGCAGGAAGAAATCGATCTTTATCGGGAAAGGAGTAAGAACTATCGGTTCGTTTTCGATAAAGAGAACAATCTGATGCGTGGGAAAAACGAAGATGGTACATTCCAGTCTCCTTTCAGTCCGTATAAATGGGGCGATGCTTTTACCGAAGGCAACAGTTGGCATTATACATGGAGCGTGTTTCATGATGTGCAGGGACTTATCGATCTGATGGGAGGGAAGGAGAACTTTGTCTCCATGTTGGATTCTGTTTTTGTGGTTCCTCCTATTTATGACGATAGTTATTACGGGCAGTGCATTCATGAAATAAAGGAAATGCAGATTATGAATATGGGCAATTATGCACATGGCAACCAGCCTATCCAACATATGATTTATCTTTATAATTACGCCGGGCAGCCTTGGAAAGCGCAATATTGGTTAAGGGAAGTGATGGATAAGCTGTATACTCCTTATCCTGATGGCTATTGTGGAGATGAAGATAATGGTCAGACTTCTGCATGGTATATATTTTCTGCGTTGGGCTTTTATCCGGTATGTCCGGGCTCAGGGGAGTATGTGATGGGAGCTCCGCTCTTTAAAAAGGCGATTCTTACGTTGGAAAATGGAAAGCAGATCGTTTTGAATGCTCCCGACAACACGAACGAAAATAGATATATACGTTCTCTGAAAATGAACGGGAAAGAGTATAACCACAATTGGTTGAAACACGAGGAATTGATGGACGGCGCTGTTCTTGATTTCGATATGAGTCATACGCCTAATACAGAGCGCGGAATAAACGATGAAGATTTCCCGTATTCTTTGACTAACGAGGATAAGTAAGAATCAAATAAATCCCATGTACATTCGAGGTGTTCCGGTTCGAATAAACCGGAGGTGACCATGTTTTGACCTCATGAAAACTACTTTTTACTGCTTGATGAAAAGTAAAATCGGTGGAGGTGATCTTGATGACGTGGTATAAAAAGTCTGAAAATTTAAGAGGTGAGTCGCATGATGAAGAGAGTTCTTATCTATGGAGTGCTGTTTTGGGTATTGGGTTGCTATAAGGCAGCCAGTCAAGAGGCGATAGGGCTTTATGACCTGCATTATACTTTGGAAACCGACTTGTCGACACCAAAGGGACGCAATGTCGCTTGGGACGATGTACATGTCGTTTCGGCTTTGCAAGGAATCGTCAATCGGGATGCTCCGCAACTATATGTCTTTTTTGTGGATAGGGATCAATTGGATATTGATAAATATTGGTTGAATAAGTATCGTAGGAAAGGTCAGTGGTTGTATCAAAAGGAAACGGTGACGTATAATACCATTGAAGACTTGGTGTCGGCTTACGCCGGATACATAAAGGGGGTGGTACTTTATGATGAGAGAGTTCCGTCCACAAGCAATGTCGCTTCTGCCGTTGCGGGTGCGGAAGACCTTTTGCCGATCCGTTATGATCTTGATTCCGAGAGTTTGTATAGCCGCTTAGTTTTGGGTGGTCCCCGATTGAAAGTAAAGCGTAGATTGATCAATGAAGATGGAAGTGTTATGTTTACGGGATCGGGGGTGATTCCGGGGACGAATCGAAACAGCACAGGCTCTATAAAAAACGATCCGTACATTTGGTATATAGAGAATTATATGAAAACTGGCAAGTGTAACACGGAATATGCCGCTTATTATCTGGATCAATATTGGAAACAAAATCCCGGTGCTACGGTACGGAATCATCATACGCTTTCTAATCATGATTTTTTCATTAGCAAGCGAGCTTTCTTTTTCGATTTATCACCGTGGGGAGACGAACCGGCAACAGACGAACCGACTCAAAAGGTAGGGACTGATTTGGCTACCCTTAAAGAAATGCTATTGTTGGCATACCAACAGAATAAAGGTGAAAAGTACTGCTATATAGGAGGGTTCCCCTCATGGGCATTTAAATACACGAAGCATGCCGGTGGTATCCACGACGATGTTCCTACGGAGTGGGAGTTTTTACGTCTTATCAGCGCTTACAACGCTTTTAAAGATGCCGATGCAATTGCAATCGGAGCGTTGGCAAATGCCTCTTTTTGGCAGCATTTCCCTTTGGAGGAACGGTATTCGCAACCGTGGGTTACTCATGAAGAGTTGAAGCAAAGAGGATTGTTGACCGAAGACGGTAAAGTCGACGTGAAAGGAAGGAACTTTCTGATATTTTATGTGGGGGATTATGATGCGTCATCGTGGGTGAGCCAATTTACCTCACTTACTTGGGACGACCCCAATAGAGGAAAAGTCCCGATGATGTGGGCCATAAGTCCGGTATTACAGGAGCGCGTGCCTCATGTGTTACATAATTTTAGAAAAACGGCTACTAAGAATGATTATTTTGTCGCATCGGATAATGGAGCCGGATATTTGAGCCCCGGAATGTTACAAGAACCCAGACCTATTTCGGGATTACCTTCTGGATTACAATCGTGGGCGGAGCACTGCAAGCCCTATTATGAGAAATGGGGATTGAGCATTACCGGCTTTATTGTCGACGGTTATGCTCCCGGTTTGAATTGGGAAGGAATGGAATGTTATCGATCGTTTAGTCCCAATGGAATCGTTCCTCAGAAACTATCTTCGTGGAGTATGCTTTTTGGAAATATGCCTGTGTTGAGGGCCGATTACGATATCAATGATGTCGAGCCCAAAGATGCTGCGGTGGCTATCGTCAATAGAATAAGGGAGAGAGAGGGGTTGCCTTTTCATTGGTTTAGAAATATAATAAAATCTCCCACGTGGTATGTAGAGGTAGTCGAGGAACTGAAAAAAATAGATGATAGTATCTGTTTGTTGGATGCCCCGTCTTTTTTTGAGCTTTTGCGGATTTATTTGAAGGAAACTGCTCCTTTTGCCGGTGGTACGGGGAGTAGGGAAGATCCGTTTCTTATTTCTACTCCGCAACAGTTCGACCATATAAGGGAGTATAGAGGCCAATGCTTTCGATTGATTAACGACCTCGATTTTTCTGATTATGTCAGAGAAGATGGCCAAAGTTGGTGGCCTTTGGGCGAATGGGGAAGTGGAGATAATGCTATGGAGCGTTTTCGTGGCTTTTTTGATGGAGGTGGATATTCGATTAGGAATTTGTCGGTGGAACGAAAAGCTCATGACCTGAGTATTTTTGGTGTGACAGAAGGTGCAGAGATTATCAACTTGAAAGTTGAAAATTGCAGCATCATTGGAGAGGGGCGTTTAGGCGTTCTGACAGGCGCTACCTTTTCTACAAAGATAGAACAGGTCGATATACTCGATAGCCAATGCGAAAACCGATTATCGGATCATGGGTCGAATGCCGGAGGTTTGACAGGTCCACTTTACCGGTCGGTGGTAAAAAACTGTTCTGTGAAGGGTGGAAATGTTTATGCGAAGGATTGTGCGGGTGGTATATCCAGTTCCATGAGTGAAGATAGCGAAATCATCGATTGTTACTCGACTTGTCGGATAGAAGGAATTACGAATGTCGGAGGAATAACGGGAAAAGTGAATTGAAAAATGATGCCTCTCGAATATTAATGTTTTGTTAATGTTTCGGTAGTAAAAAATCTACTTTATGTATGCTTGAATCGTGGATTCTTAATGTATTATTAATGTTTTTGTTAATATTATAATCTTACTTTTGTCTCACACACATAAAATGCTGTAATGAAAAAAGAACCTTTAATTGTATTCATTTCTATTTTATTTTTACTTGTATCGTGTAGAGTAAAAGACGAAAATATCGAATCGGCGATATTTGCTCCGGTAAATTATGTGGACCCGTATATAGGAACCGGCGGACATGGTCATACGTTTTTAGGAGTCGCTGCTCCATTCGGAGCCGTGCAGATCGGTCCTAACAATATAAATAAAGGGTGGGATTGGTGTTCGGGTTATCATTACTCCGATTCGATTGTAATAGGATTTTCACATTTGCATCTCAATGGAACCGGTTGTAGCGACACGGGCGATTTGTTATTTATGCCATATACGGGGAAAATGCGTACGCAGCCGGGAACCCAAGATAATCCCTTATCGGGTTATGCTTCTTATTATTCTAAGAGCGATGAAACGGCTTTACCCGGATATTATGGAGTAGTATTGAAAACTCATCGTACAAAAGTAGAATTGACGGCGTCGGACCGAGTTGCCTTTCACAGATACACTTTCCCGAAGAATGTCGAAAAGTATGTGATGATTAATTTAAAGGATGCCAATGGTGACGATCGTCCTACCGATACATATCTGGAACAAGTGAACGATACTACTGTCAGTGGTTATCGTTGTTCCTCTGGTTGGTCGAAGCAACAGCAAATCTATTTTACGGCTGTTTTCTCCGAACCGATACGTTTAGCTTTGTTTCACGATTCGATACCGGTACAAGGAAATGTTTTACAAGGCATCGACGTGAAGGGAAATGTAATTGTCGCATCTGATGTCGAGAAACTTGATGTGAAAGTGGGAATATCGCCGGTGAGTATGGAAAATGCGGCGGCTAATATTCGACAAGAAATCGCCGATTGGAATTTTGAACGGGTTGTAGATGAGACGACTGCCAAATGGAATGCCGAATTGTCCAAACTGCAAGTATCGACTACGGATACAGTAGCCAAACGTATTTTTTATACAGCTTTATATCATGCGTTTATACAACCGGCTATGTTCAATGATTGTAACAAGGAATATAGAGGTACAGACAAAAATGTGTATGGAGATCCGGGTTTCACCAATTATACCGTATTCTCATTGTGGGACACGTATCGTGCGGCTCACCCATTATATACGTTGGTGCAGCCGGAGCGTGTTCCCGATTTTATTAATTCGATGTTGGCTATTTATGAGCAACAAGGACGTTTGCCGGTTTGGCATTTGTATGGCTCGGACACGAATGAAATGATAGGTATTCAGTCGGTTCCTGTTATAGCGGATGCTATATTGAAAAATATGAAAGGTTTTAATTACGAACGGGCTTATCAAGCAATGAAGGCTTCAATGATGTCTGATTATAAGGGATTATCGTATGTGACAAAACTTGAATATATTCCGGCAGATAAAGAGAAGGAATCGGTAGCTAAGGGATTGGAATATGCCATTGCAGATTGGGGAGTGGCACAAGTGGCTCGAAAGCTGGGTAAGGTAGATGACTATGAATATTTTTCGAAGAGAGCTTTGGCATATCAAAAATATTGGGACAAGGACACCCGCTTTTTCAGAGGAAAAAATCAAGATGGTTCTTGGCTTACTCCGTTTAATCCTGTTCATTCAACTCATCGGAACGATGCTTATTGCGAAGGAAATGGTTGGCAATATACATGGTTAGTCCCTCATGATGTGGAAGGTCTCATTTCTTTGTTGGGTGGTGATGACGCTTTTGTTTCGAAATTAGATAGTTTGTTTTCGGTTAATGCCGATTTGGGCGATGCGGCATCTCCTGATATTTCCGGTCTGATAGGGCAATATGCACATGGCAATGAACCCGGACATCATACCGTATATCTTTATTCGTATGCTGGGTTGCAGTGGAAAACGGCGGAGAAAGTCGATTATATATTGTCACAAATGTATCATGATTCACCCGACGGGTTACAGGGTAACGAGGATTGCGGGCAGATGTCTTCGTGGTATGTGTTTTCGTCCTTAGGTTTTTATCCGGTCAATCCTTCTAATGGAATCTATGTTTTCGGAAGACCGATTTTTGATAAGGTCGCTTTGAAATTGCCAGAAAATAAGGTGTTTGAAATAAGGACGGTCAATAATTCAAGAGAGAACAAATATATTCAGTCGGTTCAGTTGAACGGTCGACCGTATGATAAGTCTTACATCTCTCATGCCGATATAGTGAATGGGGGAACATTGGTTATTACAATGGGAAATAAACCGAATAAGGATTTTGGGGCGAATATGGATTGTCGTCCGAAATCCGCTATTAAATAAAGTGTTATTAATAATTTAAAGTTTTAATGTCATGGAAAAGAATGATTACAAAAAGATTGTAGCATCTTGTTTTTGCAGCATGATGCTGGTTTCGAGTGTTTGGGCACAGGAAAGTGATTTGTATGCCGGGGGTACTGGGTCAAAGTCAGATCCCTATTTGATTGAGACGGAAGCTCAGTTCGATGCTGTACGCGAGAATCGGGGCTCCTATTTTAAATTGATGGCCGATTTGGATTTTGCTTCTTATGAAAAAGAAGGCGGTTGGTGGCCGTTAGGAGAATGGGGAAGCGGAGATGGTTCGGACCAACGTTTTAGCGGTACGTTTGATGGTAATGGGCATAAGATTTCCAATTTGATGGCTAAGCATGGAGATGATACCGGTGCGCATGATATGAGTGTTTTCGGCGTTGTTGACGGTGGTACGATTAGAAATTTATTGCTTGATAATGTGACTGTCATTGGTGGCGGGCGTTTAGGTATCTTGACGGGATTAACTCGTAATGCTACGATTGAGCAAGTGGGAGTTATCAACAGTTCTTGTTCGAACATTGGAACAGGTTCTAATTCCAGCGGCCTCGTTGGGCCTTGTGCCGGTACTACTGTAATCACAGACTGTTATACGGCCGATTGTAATGTAATGGCTAAGTCTACTGATGGTGAGACCGGGGATGCCGTAGGTGGAATCGTTAGTTCTGGAAATGCCACAGTGATGTATTGTTATTCGACTTCTACTATCGAAGGTAAAACCAATGTCGGTGGTATTGTCGGTGCTAATGATGGTGGCGCGGTTATTTCCTGTTTGTCTTTGAACAAGGATATTATAGGCGAAGTCGAAGTGACACATCGTGTTGTAGGAAAGAGAAACGGTGGAGATGTTTCTGATAATTATGCGCACTCTTCGGTTTTATTGAATGGTCAAGCCGTAACAGAGGGAACGGGAATCGATACCGATAATGGAGAAACGGTAGAGGAACTGACCGAATCGTTTTATGCAGACGATATGGGTTGGGATTTTGATGAAATATGGACAATAGATCCCACTATCTCTCCTTATCCGGTATTTAAATGGCAAACAAGCACAAGTGGAGTTACAAATGTCGAAAAAGCCGCTTATAACGTTTATGTGACTACCGACGGTATCCGAGCAGAAGGTTTGAATGGAAATGAAATGATCTATGTCTATACGACGAATGGTGTGTTGGTGGCTAAACAAATAGCTGAAAATACAATAGAGAATATTTCTTTGACCGGAAAAGGTATCTATGTAGTCAATATCGTTTCAACCGGAGCTTCCCAAGCATTTAAGGTTGTAAAATAAAAAATCAAATAGGAGAGGATTCGCTTAGTCGGTCCTCTCCTTTCCTATCTTTTTTAAATTCTAAAATTGCAATTGCTTGTTAAGGAAATGGTTGAATAACAATAATCTAACAGGACGCATGAAAAAAAACAATTTCTTTTATATGGAAAAGGCGGTTTCAATGCTTTCCCATTATTCTCATTCATTCCTATTTTTATTTTTTGTTGTGGTAGGCTGCGCTACGGTTTTAGCAGAAAATGATCAACAGCAGAAAATTTCAGGGGTAGTGAGGGATCAGTCCGGGGAACCTTTACCCGGGGTTAATGTCGTAGTGGTGGGAACTAATACCGGTACGATGTCGAATATAGACGGTATTTTCAATTTGAATGTATCCGGTGACAAATTGGACAAAGCGGAATTGAAATTCTCATTGATCGGCTTTGCTTCGAAAAATGTTGCCTTGAAGGGAAAAACCGTAGTGAATGTGACTTTAAGTGAAGATGATCAGATATTAGATGAAGTAGTGGTCGTAGGTTACGGCACACAGAAAAAAGCTACTTTAACAGGAGCAGTCAGTACGATAGGAACAGATGAACTGACCGTTACACCCACTTCGAATGTCCAAAATATGTTGGCCGGTAAATTGCCGGGTGTGCGTATTCAACAACGTACGGGAGAGCCGGGTAGTTATGATGCCAAGATGGATATCCGTGGATTGGGTACTCCTTTGGTCGTTATTGATGGTGTCGTAAGAGAGGTGTCAGATTTCCAGCGGTTGGAAGCTAACGATATCGAGAGCGTGTCTGTATTGAAAGACGCATCTGCCGCTATTTATGGTATGCGTGCATCGAATGGCGTGTTATTGGTGACGACTCGTAAGGGTGAGAGCGGTAAGACCCGAATTGATTATACCGGAAGTTTCGGTTTCCAGAATCCGTCGGGCTTGCCTGATGTTTTGGATGCTGCTCAATATGCCGAGCTTGTTCGTGAAGCTGATAAAAATATGGGTAGAGGTATTAATACCACTTTCACGGAAGAAGATGTAGCTCGTTTCCGCCGGGAGGGAGGAACCGACTGGTATGATTTGGCTATGAAAAATTTGGTCCCTCAAACCCATCACAATGTAACGGCCAGCGGAAGCGGGAAGCGTACACAATATTTCCTTTCTTTTGGTTACTATGGCGAAGACGGTATTTGGAAAACCGGCGATTTAAATTACCATCGTTATAATATCCGTTCCAATTTGAGTTTCGATGTTACAAAAGATTTGAAAGCCGAATTGTTGATCGGTGCGATGTCCGATGAAAAGAATCAACCTTATAAAGATACTTGGGAACAGTTCAAAGCTATTTGGATGCTTAAACCTACGGAAACTCCGTATGCCAATAATAATGAGAGTTTTCCTAATGACGTGATGTATGGTTTGAATCCGCTTATGATTACCGATGCCGATCAATCCGGTTATAAGCGTAGGATAAACCGAACCTTGAATACTACATTTACATTGACTTATAAAGCTCCTTTTTTGAAAGGATTAAGTGCTAAGTTTTTGTATGCTTATGATTATAAGAACTATCAACAGAAAGAATTTCAAAAACAATATACATTATATAAATACGATAGGGAGAAAGATGTTTATAATTCTCAGATATATTCATCGCCTTCTTCTATTTACAGAAAATCATGGGAGGGAGCACAGAATCAATTACAGGCTTCTTTGAACTATGAGCGTCTTTTTGCAGAGAAACATAACTTGAAAGTCTTGTTTTTGTACGAACAAAGTGCAAAGGAAGAGGATAACTTGTGGGCAAAAAGAAACTTCGAGATGGATGCCGTAGACGAGATTTTTGCAGGCTCCGAAGAAGAGCAAATCGGTAATGCCGATGCTGGCCAGATTTATCGTGTAACGAATATGGGTCTAGTCGGACGTGTCAATTACGATTATCAATCCAAATATTTGGCAGAAGTTAGCTTCCGTTATGACGGTTCTTCCAAGTTTGCCAAAGGACATCGTTGGGGATTTTTCCCATCGGCCTCTGTCGGATATAGAATTTCGGAAGAGAGCTTTATCAAAGAATTTGCTCCGCTGTCCTTTATTACGAATTGGAAGTTAAGAGCATCTTATGGAGCTATGGGTGACGATGGTTCCTCGTCCTATCAATATTTGTCGGGATATGATTATCCGGGCGCCAGTTATGTATTCGGCGATGTTGTCTATAAAGGATTGGGTTTCAGAGGTCTACCGAATGAACTGATAACTTGGTATAAGTCGAAGACCTTGAACGTGGGAACCGATCTTGATCTTTGGAATGGTATGCTGTCTGCACAGGTAGATTTCTTTTGGAGATACAGAGATGGTCTGTTAGGAAAGAGAAGTGGTGAAGTTCCCGGTACTATAGGTGCTGAATTGCCGGAAGAAAATTTGAATCAAGATTTGTATAAAGGTTTTGAAATCGTATTGGGACATCGCAATAAGATTAATGATTTCAACTATTCGGTAAGTTTGAATTTTGCATTGACTCGTCGTCAGAACAGACATTTGGAGGAAGGGGATGCAGTGAATTCCTATGATAGATGGAGAAATAAATATTCAAACCGATATTCCGATATGGGGTGGGCTTATGGCTCAAACGGACAATTTACTTCGATGGAGGATATTTGGCGGTCGCCTATTCAAGACGGTCAGGGTGGTGCTACCCAGTTGCCGGGTGACTGGAAATATGAAGACTGGAATGGCGACGGAATCATCGATGACAATGATGTTTATCCGAACGTGTACGAGCACACCAATGATAACGGAAATCCCAAAATGACATTCGGTGCTACTATCGCTGCCGAGTGGAAAGGGTTTGATGTGAACCTGTTGTTCCAAGGCGGTGGTGGATTCAATGTGATCTATTTCGAGCAATTGCAATACCCGTTGTGTTTCGGTGGAAACGGTTTGGCTCATTTTTATGACAGATATCGTCAGGACGAAAATGGGAACTGGATTCCCGGAAAATGGCCTACGACCCGTGATGCCGGATCTTATAGCGTGAATTATGCAAGATGTAAACAGACGACATACGATGCTTCTTATTTACGGTTGAAAAGCGTGGAAATTGGCTATACAATACCCCAGCATATCACTCGTAAATTCAAAGTGGATCGTTTGAGGATATTTGCAAATGGCTATAATTTATTTACGCTATCTAATTTGGATTTCGTCGATCCCGAGCATCCGGAAGGGAATTATGGATACCTGTATCCGATTATGAGAAACTTTAACTTTGGATTGAATTTATCATTCTAATTTGAAATACGATGAGAATAAATAAGATATTAGTATCGGCATTGGTGATGGCCCTATCGTTTTATTCGTGTGATTACTTAGATGTGCCGCCCATTAATATTATACAAGATGATGCGATTTTTAATTCAGAATCGGGTATAACGTCTTATATGACGACTCTTTACTATGACTTACCCATAGAGGACTTTCGCTATACACAACAAGGATTCAATGTATCGGGTAAAGGGCAAGGTCGTTTACCGAATGTATCGGGTGAGGCTATGTGTAGTTCCAGCGATGATATTTCGACCATCGGTGATGGAACTTGGTGGGGCTGTTGGGATTATGGAAAAATTCGTCGGGTGAATTACTTTTTGAAAAATTTCCCGGCCTATAAATCCAATTTCCAGAATACGGTTCTTGCTGATGCATGGATGGGAGAGGCTCATTTTATCCGGGCTTACTGCTATTTTGCAATGGTGAAAAGATATGGTGGTGTACCTATATTGAGAGAACCGCAAGAGTATGTAGGCGATATTGAATCGCTGAAAGTACCGAGAGATACGGAAAAGGCCTGCTATGATTTTATTGCGGAAGATTTAGACGAGGCTTTCCGTCTGTTGCCCGATAATGAGGAGATTTTGGGAAAAGGACGTGCCACCAAATATGCTGCTTTGGCATTGAAGTCTCGCGCTATGCTGTATGCCGGTAGTATCGCGCGTTATGGAACCGTTGATTTGAATGGTTTGGTCGGTATCGATAAGGCTTTGGCAAACGATTATTTCGAATTAGCTTATAAAGCTGTAAAGGAACTTGAAAAATCGAAGAGATTTTCGTTGTATAGGAAGAACTCGGATAAAGAGAAGAATTTTGCCGAGCTGTTCCTTGCCGAGGACAGCCCAGAGAATATTTTCTGTAAATATTTCCAACGCAATGTAAACGCACATGGCTGGGATGTTTATTTCGTTCCTTACCAATACCGTGGAAACGGTTTTTCTTCCAATATGAACCCTACATTGGAATTTGTTGAAATGTTTGAACACAAAGACGGTACTCCTGCAAATTTCGCAGAAAGAGCGAAGAACACTTATTTCGATGATCCTTCGGAGCTGTTTCAAAATATGGATGCCCGTTTTGGCGGTTCGATCATTTATCCGAATGCTATTTTCAAGGGAGAGCCTTGTTCTATACAAAAGGGATTGATCATAGAAGATGGCAGCAAGAAGGAAAATGCCACGAATTATGAGGAGGCTGTTTATACGGCCAATGACGGACAGGTTTATCATATTGTAGGGAAAAGCGGAAGTGGAAATTATTCGGGTAATATGACTGGTTTCTTTATGCGCAAGTACTTGAACGAGAATATGCCGCAATCAGAAGTCATCGAAAATTATTCGGAACAACATTGGATTGAGTTCAGATATGCAGAAGCTCTCTTGAATGGAGCCGAAGCGGCGGTAGAAATGGGGCAGCATTTGGACGATGCCTTGCTTTGGATAAATGATATCCGCAGTCGTGCAGATATTAAGCAACTTTCTTTAAGCGACTTGACCGTAGATAAGGTTAGACACGAACGCAGAATCGAGCTGGCTTTTGAAAATCACACGTATTGGGATTTGAGACGTTGGAGAATTGCCGATAAAGAAATCGAGACCAAGCAGTATACGGGTTTGTGTCCATATTTCGATATTAACAAACAGAAGTATATATTCGAGGAAGTCGCTGCCAATAAATACTATTATACATTCGATGTAAAAATGTATTATGAGAGAATTCCTGATGGGGAAATTGCCAAGAATGAGAAATTGAAACAAAATCCGTATTATAATTAAAAGCGTAATAAAATATGAAAAGGTTATATTATATATTTGGTTTGTCGGCATTGCTTCTCTCGTCCTGCAACTATTTTGAATATGACAATTATGAAGCTCCGAATTCCGGTTTGGAAGGGACTGTTGTCGACCGTAAGACCAACGAGCCTTTGCAGGCAGAAGCGGCAAATAGCTATAAAGTCGAATATTATGAGTTAAGTTGGGAAGAGGCGGGACACGCCAATACCCAGTCCCGATTCTTTTGGGGGAAAGCCGATGGCACTTTTTTGAATACGAAAATTTTTGCCGGGAAATATCGGATTACTTTGAAAGAAGGCGCATTTTACGCTCCCGAACCGGAAGTCGTGTATTTGAAAGAGAATCGTTTGACCCGATTGGATTATTCCGTTATACCTTATGCTCGTGTGAATATAGATGAAATCACATTGACCGGTAGCAAACAGAATAATTTGGAGATCAAATATACGATTGAAGATACAGAGAAGGAAGTCAATACGGAAGGTTTGGACGAGGGGTTGTATACTTTGAGCGAAGCCCAAGTTTTTATTTCCAGCAAATCTCCTAATGTGGGAGTGAATAATTCGGAAACCAAGTATACGATAAGAGCTAAAAAGGAATTTGAACGTGGCGATTATGAACCCGGAGTACCTTTCCAAGTGGTAGAAAAGAATGTAAGAAATTTGGATCCGGGGAAATATTGGGTGCGTATTGGAGTCCGTACCGCTAATCCTCAAAAACGATATAATTTTAGTACGATAAAAGAAATTGTTGTTCCGGTATAAACTGCTGAAAAATAAAATTATAAAATATGAATGTAAAGTATGCTATAATATTGGCATCTGGTTTGAGCAGCACTGTGGCAGTCATGTCACAGGCTGCTCCTTTAACGAATGGGGATATCGATTCTCCTTCACAGGATGCTATGATTCTGCCTATGGAAGAATCGAAGGTGTCGGTCGTTTATGACCCCAAGACCTCGGTGGTTTTTACAGATGAGGGAATAAAAGGGACAAGCGATGGTTTGACATTGGATTTGGGAGAGATCGATTTCGGTTCGGGGGACTATGCTCGTGTTTGGGTTGAGATGGCAAATGTTATGAAACCGACGGAGCAGACCGGATTCGATTTTTATTTAGATGACATGCTTTTGGAACCTAAGACCGATTTTACAATTGCACAGGAACTTCCCCATCTCGATTCTTATGAATCCGATAAACAACCTCAGGAAGGTCTTTTTTTCAAAAATCAGAATGTGCCTTTAAGCCAGATTTCGGTAATTGATGTTAGGGGTGATGACAGTTATGGTAAAATAACGGCGGCCGTTGCTCAGGGCGTGTTGAACCAGAGCAATGCGGAGGTTTACTTGGTGTATGAAGATCATCACCAGACACAGTTCGAAGACGTTTATGGGAAACAGGGGGAAACGTGGAACCTCTTACGGGGAAATTATTCGGAAGAAAAATATGCGGGATTAGCTACGTTGGTCGATAAGTATAAAGATCGTTTTAAAAAGATGGTCCTTTGGGATCCTGATAAGGAATGGACTTGGTGCTTGGCACAAATGATTTGTGCACAGCAAAAAGGGATTCCGGTTACTAAGGAGATAAAGGAATTTTTTAACAATGAACTGGATTGGAATATAGAATGTGAAGACATTTCGAATAATTGGGCCACTAAATTGGAGGCCTATCAGTGGGCTATCGATAACTTGGCCGACGGATGTCATAAGTCTCTGAGCTTTTCTGCCGGTTTGCGTAGTGACTATGTTTCCAACCCGTGGAAGATATATGATTATGCAGCAGCCTCCAAAGGGTTTGTATTTTTTTTAAGCGACTCGGATCCCGATGAATTTGCCATGATTCAGAAGATTTGTGATAAAATGGACTATCAACCGGGTTCTTCCACAATGGGTTATGGGGCAGGAAAAGACGGGGATGCTCTGAATAATGCAACCAATCCGTATAATGTAGGTTTTATGGTTAGTGATTATTACGCAAACGGAAGTTTTTGGTGCTCGTTCCCGAGGAAAGCTTTCCAACAGCGTAAGGGTCAAGCCATAGAGGCATTGCCCGGCAAAATCTATGTGAGTCTTATATGGAGCGATGGAGATAACGTACAATTCGACTCCAATCAAATGTACAATATGTTTAAGAATGCTCCGGGTAGGGGAAAGGTTCCGGTAGGTATGACAATGGCTGCATCTTTGCAAGAGTTAAATCCCGTTTTGTTGGAGTATTTTTATAAAAATCTGACTCCCAATGATGAATTAGTCGCCGGTCCCTCTGGATTCCAGTTTATCTATGGCGATAAATACAATGAAAATAATTATGAAAAATGGCTGGAAACCAATCAAAAATGGTTGGAAACGGCCGGCTTCCATACTGCTTGCCTGTGGAATACAACTAATAAAGAACGTTTTGGAAGATATATGCAGACTTGTGGTTTGCAGGGCGTTTTTGATGGTTTTGAAAATAATAAGGAACGTTATGAGGTTGGTAAAGACGGCGAAGGTGTTGTCTGTATTCTACAAGGAGCTCATTGTTGGGAAGAGGGAGATGTGTATAAAGATTTGATAAGTGTAAAACCCAACGGGCAAAAGCCTGTTTTTCGGAATGTTTATCTGATTGCGGCCAGTTACGGCGGAGTAGGAGGATATGAACGGTTGATTCGTGAATTACAGCGTGTCGAAAGTTATTTGCCGAATACGTATGAGTTTTTATTGCCCATGGATCTTTGTGCTACGTTAAAAGAGTATATTGAAAAGAATGGAGGAAATGGGCATGAATAAATTCTTTCTGTTTTTACTTCTGTCGTTCCTTGTTGCCGCAAAGCCTGCATATGCCGGGGATATTCGTATTCCGGCCAAAGGAGGAGGCCTTTATCAAGTTGTTATCGTCGATAAGGGTACAGAAGGCGCTAAGTATGATGGAAAGACCGAGTCTATAATTAATACGAGTTCGGGAACGAGGATACGTATCAGAGATATTGATTTCGGGGATGCAAGGCATGGTTTGTATAACCGGTTTATGGTGGAATACACGCACCCCGGAGATTGCGAGGACGGCTTCTTTGATATTTATATAGAAGATACGGCGGTCCCTGTGGCATCGATTCCTGTGGAACAGACGAAAGAGGGAGAGTATAAAGAAGCGTCGGCTCCGTTAAGTGTAAACATTACTGGTTCTCATGCCGTATATGTCCGGTGGAGAAACCATTCGGCCTGTCTGAAAACGTTCGGGGCAAATGAATTGGTCCCTTTTGCCAGCGTAGAACTGATTCGTACAGGGTCTTTAACGAAGTATGAATTTGGCAAAGGAACTTTGGGAGAACTATCCGGTAAGCATCGTTTGAAAATGGTCTGGCGCGGGAATAGTGCGAACGTGGCTAATGTTTATCTGGATAAGAGTGATGTAGTTTCCGTGATGGATATAGAGGAGGAAAAACTGATTGTCGTTGGGGGTAAATTGGGTTTTAGAATTAATTCTGCGACACCTATAAGAAATGTCGAGGTTTATTCTCCCGAAGGATTGAAAGTGAAAGAATTGAGGCTTTCCGATTGTTCGGCATTCGTATCGGTCGCTCCCGGATTTTACATTGTCAGGATAACAAGAGGGAATGGTGGTGCGGTCGTGAAGAAAATATTAGTAACAGAATGACCAAACAAAAAACAGGATTATGAAACGAGGTATTTTATTTTTGCTATTAACTACTTTTTGGGGTGTCTTTGTGGAAGCCGGGAATAACAAGGAAGTCCCCGTTTCTAATTTGAGAGTTCCGGCCTATCCTTTGGTTACCATCGATCCTTACATTTCGGCGTGGTCACATACCGATAAGCTGTATGAAGATGAGGTTCGGCATTGGACAGGAACAGAACATTCTTTGACGGGCGTTTTAAGGGTCGATGGTAAATGCTATCGGTTTATGGGAAAAGGCGAACAGGCTTTGACGTCAATTTTGAAAGATGCCCGAGACGAGGAATGGACAGCCAAATATACGAATACAATGCCTTATGCCGATTGGTATACAAAAGAGTATAATGATACGGAATGGCAGGAAGGTGCGGGGGCATTCGGGAGCGTCGATATGCCTCATGTTAAAACCGAGTGGAATCAGGGGGATATTTGGATACGTAGGAAGTTTTCGATCGAAGATAAGAATATCTCGAAGAAACGGTTATATCTTGTTTATTCGCACGATGATGTTTTTGAACTGTATCTGAATGGGCAGATGTTAGTAAGCACGGGATACAAGTGGAGGAATTATGTCGTGCAACCGTTGGAGGCAGAGCAAGTGAAATCGCTAACCGCAGAAAATAATCTCATTGCAGCCCATTGTCACAATACGAAGGGAGGAGCTTATGTCGATTTCGGCCTATTTACCGATGATGAAATGGAGTCTTTTTTCGGTACGGAAGCCGAACAGATAAAGGTAAGCGTATTACCTACCCAGACCTATTATTCTTTTTATTGTGGTCCTGTCCAATTGGACTTGAAATTTACGAGTCCATTGGTCTTGAATGATTTGGATTTATTGAGTAGCCCGGTTAATTATATTAGTTATGAAGTCCGGTCATTGGATAAACGCGCTCACGATGTGCAGATTTATTTTTCTGCGACTCCCCGATGGGCGGTTAACAGTTTGGATCAAGAAGTAAGTGTAGAAAACTATCGATCTTCCGACATTCATATTCTGAAAACGGGGACATTAGAGCAGAATGTTTTAGGTAAAAGCGGTGATATTATTTGTATCGATTGGGGATACTTTTATCTGGCCGGTAACCTATCTGAATCTTCTGATATGTCTGTGGGAACTCCCCGCTCTATTCAAGAGAGTTTTGCAGGAAAAGGAATACTGCTGGATACAAAAATATCTCGGACATCGGTACGTTTGGATAAGGAAGAAATTCTTTTAGCGTATAGCGAAAATCTGGGCAATGTGAGAGAACGGAAATCCGAAGGATATTTGATGATCGGTTATGACGATATTGCCTCTGTACAATATTTCGGGAAAAATCTGAAAGCGTATTGGAAGAAAAAATATCCGACGATGGAAGCCGCATTGGCCGATGCCCGAAAGAATTATAAAAAAACCATGCAGCGATGTGACGAGTGGGATTATAAGGTTATGAAAGACGCTGTTGAAGCCGGAGGACAGCAGTATGCCGAACTTTGTGCAGCCTCTTATCGCCAAGCTATATCGGCTCATAAACTGGTTTGTGGCCCCGCCGGTGAGTTGTTCTTTTTTTCTAAGGAAAATAACAGCAACGGGTCTATCGGTACGGTTGATGTGACATATCCTTCTTGTCCTATTTTTATTCGGTATAATACAGAAATAATGAAAGCTATGCTGGATTTCATTTTCGATTATAGCGAGTCGGGCCGTTGGAAAAAGCCTTTTGCCGCACACGATGTCGGTACATATCCTTTGGCAAATGGGCAAACTTATCAGGGAGATATGCCTGTGGAAGAAACGGGGAATATGTTGATTATGACGACTGCGATCGCTATTGCCGATGGGAATGCAGACTATGCGGCAAAACATTGGGAAATCTTGACGGCTTGGAGCAATTATTTGGCCGAGGCAGGTATGGATCCTGAAAATCAGTTGTGCACCGAAGATTTTGCGGGACATTTGGCGCACAATGCCAATCTTTCGGCCAAAGCCATTATGGCGATTGCCGGTTATGGTCGCTTGGCCGAAATGTTGAATAAGCCGGAGGAGGCCAAGAAATTTACCGAAATGGCTAAAAGAATGGCCATTGAGTGGGAACGGAGAGCCGATGACGGAGATCATTATCGGTTGGCCTTCGATATGCCGGGTACTTGGAGCCAGAAGTATAATTTTGTATGGGATAAAGTTTTGGGCCTTAATATATTGCCAGACCGTATAATGAAAAAGGAAGTCACTTTCTATCTGAAAACCCAGAACAAATACGGGTTGCCTTTGGACAATCGCTTTACATGGGGTAAAACTGACGATACCGTATGGAGTGCCACAATGGCCGACTCGGAAGGTGATTTTCAAGAGTTGATACGACCGATTTGGAAATATGTAAATGAGACTTCTTCGAGAGTCCCTTTGGGCGATTGGTATGAAACATTGAATGCCGACTATATAAACTTTCGGGCGCGTTCGGTGGTCGGAGGTGTCTTTATGAAATCATTGGATCATTATCTTAGAAATAAAAGGAAATAGATTGTGGAAAAGTGGATCAAAAAAATAATGCAATTTGGAGGTTTATTCCTCTTTATGTCCTGCAATCAGCCCGTCGATGTAGTAACGATCGATTTGTCAAGGGAAGAGGCCGAGATACCTCCCTCCTTGTATGGTATCTTTTTTGAAGAGATTACTCATTCTGGCGATGGCGGTTTATATGCAGAAATGATAAGAAATCGTGGCTTTGAAGATGGTACTTTACCTTCCGGCACGGTGTTGAAAGATGGAAAGGCAGTTGCCAAACCTTTGCATTGCTATTCCAATGATTCCATTAACCATTTTAGTATCGCTTGGAACGATTCGCTTTTTATGGAAAGCTGGGAAGTGAAGTGTGTTTCCGATACGAGGCCTCCTTTTTATGAGATAACCGAGGTTAAGCCACTGAATAACGCTACTCCCCATGCCTTATTTATCGATTTGGGTGCGTCCGCATCCGATGTATGGGTTGTGAATGACGGTTACTGGGGAATAGCCGTTACAGAGGGACAAAGGTATAATTTCCAATTTTATCTGTTTACGGAAGAATTGAAGAATACGGTAGTGACGGCGGCCTTGCTGGATTGCGAAGAACAGATAGTTGTTTCTAAGAATTTCCAGATAGAACGTGATGGTTCGTGGAATCATTATGAGGGAGCTTTTACAGTCGACACGACAGCGAATGATCTTCGTTTTGCTTTGCTGTTACCTCATAAAGGGAAAGTATATATCGATTTTGTATCCATGTTTCCCGAGAACACTTTTTGCGGACATAAAAATGGTTTGAGAGAAGATGTTGCCGGGATGCTTCGAGACTTGCGACCCGATTTTGTTCGTTGGCCGGGCGGATGCATAGTCGAAGGGTTAACTATGGATAACCGTATCAAATGGAAAGAAACGATAGGTGATATTGTGAAACGCCCCGGAGAATATAATTTGTGGGGATATCGTAGTACCTATGGATTCGGTTATCATGAATTCTTACAATTTTGTGAAGATATTGATGCCGATGGTCTGTTCGTTTGTAATGCCGGTATGTCTTGCCTGTTTCGGAATGGTGACTATTGGGAAGAAGAGAATCGGATTGATAATTTGATTCAAGATGCTTTGGATGCTGTCGAGTATGCGTTGGGCGATACGACCACCGTTTACGGAAAGAGAAGAGCGGAGAATGGTCATGCAGCCCCTTTCCCTCTCAAATACGTAGAGGTGGGAAACGAAAATGTAGGGCTTCGTTACGTGAAAAACTATAATCGTTTTTATAAAGCCATCAAAGAAAAATATCCTCAGATAGAGGTCGTATGTGCTCTCATGTTCAGCCCTTATATTCAAGAGGCGGAGAAAATAGATATCTTGGATCCCCATTATTATGAGACGGCTGGTTGGTTCTATAATAATGCAGATGTTTATGATAAGTTGCCCGATGATATTCCGTATAAAATCTATGTGGGGGAATATGCGGCTATCGGCAGACCCTCTCTCTATTCGTCTTTGGCAGAGGCTGCTTATCTGACGGGGGTTGAAAGGAATGCGGATAAAGTTCAAATGGTATCTTATGCTCCGTTGATAGAGAATGCGGCTCACGGAAAAGATCATTTGTTAGTGCTGAAAAATGATTCAGTTTATGGCCGTACGAATTACTATGTGTTAAAAATGTTCTCGGAGAATCGCCCTGATGTGAATTTACACACAGATTTAAAACCTGCTTCTCCTGAGCCGGTATTCCGCACAAATGGATTTATCGGATTGGGTACGAATAATACGGAAGCTCAATTTAAAGATTTGAAAGTCATTGTAAATGGCGAAGAAATATATACTTCGGGGTGGAGTGATTTCGTGGATAAATGGACTATAATTCGCGGCGATTGGAAAATGGAAGGAAATCTTTTGTCTCAGAGCCAGAAAGGAATAGATGCTTTGGCTATCCTTGAAGATAGGGAGTTTGATGATTGTACGATTGAGTTGAAGGCCAAAAAAATTTCTGGAACAGAAGGATTCAGAATTGTGTTTGGCGGCACGGATTCGAATAATTATTTTATGGCGGACATAGGAAGCCACACTAATGAGTCTGTTATTTTTCGAGAGGTGAATAATGAAGGTCCTATTTCGTTATTTGATTATCGAAATACGGCATCTATTAAGACTGATCAATGGTATACGGTGAGAATCGAAATCGAGGGTGCTCATTGGAAATGTTTTCTTAACGATGAGCTACAATATGAATATACTTATGCTCCTAAGAAAAAACATTATGTCGTATCGGGTTATGACAGAGAGCGAAAAGAAGTTATTGTTAAATTGGTAAATGCCGAGGCCGGTAACTGGAAAGTCAGGTTACAATTGGATAAGGCGAAAAATCTGGCATCGAAAGGAACTAAAATTGTATTAGGTGCAGACGACAGATTTGATGAAAATAGTTTCAGCGATCCTTTGAAAATTGTTCCGAACGTCACCGAGTTATCGGGAATTAGCAGTGAATTTACTATTGATTGTCAGGCCAATTCGCTGACTGTATTGAGAATACCGTGTGAAAAATAATAGATAACAAAAATAAAACATAGAAAAATGATAAATAGATATTTAAAAATCGTAGCTGTATTATTGTTGATGATATATACGGCTTTTGCCAATGCGGAAATCGGTATTTATGATCTACGTTATACACTCAATACCGACTTGAATACCAAAGAAGGACTCGATGTAGCTTGGGACGATGTTCATGCGGTCTCTACTTTGCAAGGAGTGGTAAACAGGGATGCTCCCCGGTTGTATGTTTACTTTGTAATGGAGGGTAATCACGATATCGATGGTTATTGGTGGAATAAATATCGTCAGAAAGGTGAATGGTTGTATGGACGTGAGACACGGACATACCAGACAATGGAGGATTTATTCACGGCATATGCTCCTTATATAGAGGGGGTAGTCGTTTATGATGGAAACATCGCCTCTACCAGTAATGTGGCATCCTCGGTAGCAGGAATTGAAAATTTGGTGGCTATTCGTTATGATGAAACTCCGGGAAGTTTGTATGATCGTCTTGTATTGCACGGGCCTAAATTGCCGGTAAAAAGATGGTTGTTGAACCCTGATGGCACTTCTATGTTTACCGGTAAGAAAGGGACAAAGATTCCGGGAACGGAACGCTACTCTACCGGATCCTTGAAGAACGATCCTTATGTTTGGTTTATAGAGAAGTATATGAAAACCGGAAAGTGCAATACGGAGTTTGCCGCTTATTACATTGATCAGTATTGGAAGCAGAAACCTTTTGCCACCGTAAGGAATCACCACACTTTGTGCAACCACGATTTTTTTGTAAGTAAAGGAGCCTTTTTCTTCGATTTATCTCCGTGGGGAGATGAACCGGCCACTGATGATCCTACCCAAGCTGTTGGCACTGATTTGAATACACTGAAAGAAATGTTGCTGTTGGCTTATCGGCAAAATAACAATGAAAAGATGTGCTACATAGGAGGTTTTCCTGCGTGGGCTTATAAATACACAATGCATGCTTCTGGTAGCCACGATGATGTGCCTACGGAATGGGAGTTCAGCCGTATCATCAGTGCATACAATGCTTTTAAGGATGCAGATGCTATTGGCTATGGCGCATTGGCGAATGCCTCTTTTTGGCAACATTTCCCTACCAAAAAGCAATATACTCAAAATTGGATTTCTCATAAAGAATTAAGAGAAAGAGGGTTGTTGACGGCTGACGGTAAAGTAAATGTAGATGGCAGGAATTTTATTATTTTTTATGTCGGCGATTATGATGCTTCCGCATGGATATCACAAAGAACACCTTCTATATGGGACGACCCGAACCGTGGAAAATTGCCTCTGATGTGGTGTATCAGTCCCGTATTGGCTGAGCGCGTGCCCCATATTATGCATAACTTCCGCACAACGGCCACTGAAAATGATTATTTCGCTGCGGCCGATAATGGAGCGGGATATATCATGCCTGGTATGTTGCAAGAACCGCGAGAGTCTGGGCTTCCGTCCGGTTTGGAAACATGGGGTAAGCACTGTAAAAAGTATTATAAGAAATGGGGATTGTCGATTACCGGTTTTGTTATTGACGGACATGCCCCGGGATTGAATAAAGAGGGTTTGGACTGTTATGCTTCTTTTAGCCCGAATGGTATTGTGCCTCAGAAGATTGCAACCGCCCTGTTACATGGCAATATGCCTGTAATACGAGCCGATTTGGACATCAATGACGGTGACCCGAAAGTTGCCGCCAAAAGAATCGTGGAACGTGTAAAAGAGCGTTCTGCATTACCGTTCCATTGGTTTCGTAATATTCTGAAACAACCTACTTGGTATTGTGAGGTGATGAATGAGGTGAAAGCGCAAGATGATAGTATTGTATTGTTAGATGCACCTGCATTTTTCGAATTGTTGCGTATCTATTTGAAAGAACATGGTTCGGTGATAGAATAAGAGCTGTTTGAATTTGTCTTAGAGTAATATAGAAAGATTGTATATGTGAGAGATTTTCGTGGCTTCTGCTGTGCCGGACAGATATAGAAAGTGAGATAAAAAGCTATGGGTAAGCAAAAAGCGAGGGCACTTTTCAACCCGTCAATTCTCTGTTTTTTCGACAGAGAGGAAGAATGTCGCCCGACAAAACCTTATACCATTGACTTGTACTTCCCTACTTTATTATATTTGAATCGGTCTATATCTCAAAATATTTCGTATTTTTGTATCCGTGGGATGCAAAAACAGGGGTGTTTGGACATCAAGATGCCGACTTTGTGTTTTTATTCCCTATTATAGTTTAATTGAACTGTAAAATTTATGAGCATATTAAAAGAGGGAAAGCCGGTGGGATTAGCATGCGATCATGCTGGTTATGAGATGAAACAGATTGTTATGCGGGAACTTGATGTTCGAGGTATCGCATATAAGGATTTCGGGACATATTCGACAGATAGTTGCGACTATCCCGATTTCGCACATCCTTTGGCTTTGGCTGTGGAAGCGGGTGAATGTTATCCGGGTATCGCTATTTGCGGTAGTGGGAATGGTATAAATATGACCCTGAACAAACATCAGGGAATCCGTGCGGCATTGTGCTGGACGACTGAGATTGCAGCATTGGCTCGTCAACATAATGATGCTAACGTGTTAGTTATGCCCGGCCGATTTATTTCGGGAGAACTTTGCCGAGAGATAGTCGACGTATTTTTGAATACCGGTTTCGAGGGCGGCCGCCATCAAAGGAGAATCGACAAAATACCCGCTGGCCGTTAGTTTGGGAAGAAGGTCTACCATTCGACAATGACCGACACATCGCGAATGTCGCCGGGGATTGGAGGCTTTTCTTTGGTAACGATTAATCGACCTCCTGTTATTTGTGGATAATGAGAACGAAGCGAGTTGGTGATTCGTCCTGCAACGTGTTCAAGTAAGCGAGAGGGTATAGCCATTTCGTCAGAAATGATTTTACAGACTTCTGCGTAGTTGAGTGTATCGGTCAGTTCGTCCGTAACGAGAGCTCGGGAGAAGTCCGTATAAAGAGTAGTTTCTACTTTGAAATAGTTCCCTACTTTTTGTTCTTGGGGCAGTACTCCGTGATGGGCGTAGAAGTGCAGGGCCCCGATGTGAATGGAGGTTCTCATACAGATTGTTTTATGGAGCAAATATAGGGAAAAAACAGGTTTCTTATAATATCTTTTTATGATTATGAGATTAGAATAGAATGATTTCAATAGATTTTTTTCTTTTTGTATGAGATGTGGAGATGGACTGCATCTCGTAAAATCCGGTAAACTTGTTTTTACCTTTGGTTTATGTTATCTTTGGAGTCAATAAATAAGATTATATTATGGCAAAGGATAATACTTTTTCGGGTATGGCGCATAATGCTCTGACAGCGGAGACTACGATTGTCGGGAAGATAGTTTCGCAAAAAGATATTCGCATAGACGGGACTTTGGAGGGACGATTGGAATGTCAGGGTAAGGTTGTCATCGGGGAGACCGGTCAGGTGATAGGGGATATTGTTGCTGTGAATGCCGAAGTGGTAGGACGTATAACGGGTAATGTAATGGTGGCCGAGATGTTGGTGTTGAAAGCGACATCTTCTTTGGAGGGCGATATACAGGCTCGACGGTTGGCGATAGAGCCCGGAGCCGTGTTGAACGGAAAGTGCACCATGTTGCAGCAGCTCGACGATGGAGGCGATGCCTGAAAGGTTGTTTTTTTTTCGATTTGGTGAGCAAAATCGAGGATAGGGTGTTAATTTCTAATTAAAGGGATAGTATGGAAAAAAGAGTAATACCCGTTTTGGAAATGAGTTGTGCCGTTTGTGCGGCAACAGTCGAGAAGACTGTTCGGGAGTTGACCGGGGTCGAAGAGGCAAGTGTGAATTTTTCGGCTAATACATTGCAGGTGGTTTATGATCCCGATAAGATTTCGTTGAAGGATATGCAGGCTGCGGTAAGTGCCGCCGGATATGACTTGGTTATTTCGGAAAATGCGGAAGCTGATGCTATTGATGCCGAACATCGTCTTTATCTCGATTTGCGAAGAAGAACCATTGGTGCTTGGAGTTTCGGATTGCCGGTGATGGTATTGTCGATGATTTTTCATTCTCCTTCACAGATTCTTACTTGGATATTGCTCGCACTGACTCTTCCGGTGTTATATTGGGGGCGTTCGTTCTATGTATCGGGTTGGAAGGCTGTAAAACGAGGACGAGCCAATATGGACACTTTGGTAATGTTGAGTACTGCCGTTTCTTTTCTGTTCAGCTTGTTCAGTACGATTTATCCGTATTTTTGGCTTTCTTTGGGACTTGTTCCGCATGTCTATTACGAAGCGGTTGCTATGATTATAGCTTTTGTTTTGTCGGGGAAATTATTGGAAGCGAGGGCTAAGCAGAGCACATCGGCTTCTATCCGTTCTTTAATGGGATTGCAGCCCAAGACGGCAAGGCTGGTCGGAAAGGACGGGGAAGAAAAAGATGTACCTATTGCTATGCTTCTTCCCGGGGATACAGTGAGTGTTCGCCCCGGTGAGAAAATACCGGTGGACGGGACTGTTTTGGAAGGTGGTTCTTATGTAGATGAAAGTATGATCAGCGGGGAGTCTGAGGCCGTGAAGAAACAAGCCGGGGATAGGGTTTTGGCCGGAACGTTGAACCAGCGTGGCGCTTTTTGGTTGAACGTGCAGGCTTCGGGAGCCGATACCGTACTTGCCCGTATGGTTCGTATGGTTCAGGAGGCGCAGGGGAGTAAGGCTCCTGTTCAGGGGGTGGTCGATAAGGTTTCGTCTGTTTTTGTACCGGTAGTTATTTTGTTATCTATACTTACTTTTGTGATTTGGATTTCGGTTGCCGGGTGGAACATGTTTCCCTATGCGTTATTAACCGCAGTCTCGGTATTGGTTATCGCTTGTCCGTGTGCGTTAGGATTGGCTACGCCTACCGCTTTAACCGTAGGTATCGGTAAAGCGGCGCAACAGCATATCCTCATCAAAGATGCCTTTGCTTTGGAGAACATGTGCCGTGTGAATGCAATTGTTCTGGATAAGACCGGAACCTTGACCGAAGGAACGCCGAAGGTGGTCGGCGAGAAATTATACTCTGGTTTCGAAGAGTATGTGTCGGTATTGTTGGCAGCCGAAATGCGTTCGGAGCACCCTTTGGCAGTGTCGCTTTCGGAGTATTTGCGACAGAAGGGGGTCAAGCCTGTCGAAATATCGGCTTTTGAAAGTATTACGGGAAAAGGTATAATGTGTGAATACCGAGGTGAGAAATTCTGGATTGGAAGCAAGGCATTGGCGGAAGAGAATGTGGGTGTTTTATTACCCGATTTGTTTTCTATCTATTTTGGTAAAGGAGATTCGTTGGTAGCTGCTTTTGAAGTAAAAGATGCTTTGAAGGAAAATTCGAAAGAGGCAGTACGTCAATTGGAGTCGTACGGAGTAGAGGTTTGTATGCTTACCGGTGATAAAGAGTCTGCGGCTTCCGAAATCGCTCGTCAAGCAGGAATTACCCATTATGAATGGGGTGTTTTGCCCGATGATAAGGAGCGTTTTGTCTTGGATTTGCAACGTCGGGGCAAATGTGTGGCTATGGTCGGCGATGGCATTAACGATTCACAGGCATTGGCACGGGCCGATGTGAGTGTGGCTATGGGAAAGGGAACCGATGTGGCTATGGATATAGCTATGGTAACTTTGATGAACTCGGACTTGGCTTTGTTGCCGAGAGCGATAAAGCTATCGCGAAAGACCGTAAGAATTATCCGGGAGAATCTTTTTTGGGCTTTCGGTTATAATGTAGTGTGCATCCCTATTGCAGCCGGAGTCCTTTATCCCGTAGGGATATTATTGTCTCCCATGTGGGCGAGTGCTGCTATGGCATTCAGCTCGGTATCGGTGATACTCAACAGTTTGAGGTTACGATAAAGAATAGTTAAAAAATATAGTGAAATGATACAAGTAAAAACTTCGGCCAAGTGTGCCGGTTGTGTTGCCAAGATAGCGGAACAGCTAAATACGTTTTTGACTCCTGAGCAGTGGAGTATCGATTTGTCGTCTCCCGATAAATTATTGACGGTGAAAGCCGATGTGCCTGCGGAGAAAGTTGTAGAGGCTGTGCGTGCCGCCGGGTTTAAGGCCGAATTATTGTAAAGGGACCGTACAGACGAGTACGAAATCATCGTATATGCGATACCAAACGGTGTAGGCTTTTGTGGCTTCGGTACGAGTCTCCCACGCCGATAGGTAGCCTTCTTCTGTAAGGAGGGCGGGGACGATATGCAAGTGTTCCCGAAAGTCTATCCCGGTCTCGGGTATAGCTTTGAAAAGGGCTTCTTTTGCCGACCAGCAGATGTGTAACCATTTTCCCCGATTCTCTGATGATATATTCAATTCAGGGGCGTTAAATACGCGTGGGGCTACTTTTTCTATTTTTTCGCCGATTCGTTCGATGTCTATTCCTATCGGTAAGAAAGGGTGGTAAGCCACAGCTACCCATTCTTTTGTGTGTGAAATCGATATGTGACCGGACTTCCTGAGTAAGTGAGGTTTACCCTCGGCGGTGTAGGTTATATCGTCGTTTAGAGTTTCTTTTATTCTGTTTAGCGATAATCGGGAGGCAGCTCGTTCGCAGAATCGCTTGGGGGAAAGATTTTGTGAGTCTATGAGGCTTCGCTCTTTTTCTGAAAGCAGGGTGGCTATGGTCTGTTCATTTTCTGTGAGCTGCCACAAAACGATTGTTGCTCCGAATTTTGTCGATATGTGTTCGTGAAAAGGCATTATTCGGCACGAGTTTCGATACTTTCGATTAGGTGAATAATATCATCTGATAAGTAGTCGATGACCGGAGCGATAGAGTCGCTTTTGCCGGATTCATCGAAATAAAGAGCTCCTCTCAGCAAGTATCGGGTACTGTCGGTAACTACAAATTGTAAAGGCGTAGCACTTTCGGCAGAGAGGTTATACAAGGTTGCATAGATTTTTCGTTCAGGATCTTCGTAATTACCTGCTTTTATGAAGTCCGGACGAATACTTTGCCTGTAAACCAAGTCTTTACTTTCGTTCAGCAGGCTTTCGAGATTTTTGTGCAAGATGTGATAACTGCAATAAATAGTGGCTCTATAACGAGGATATCTTATGTTTAGCCATTTAACGTCGTTTTTGTGTAATGTGGTGTCTTTGTCGAGGGTAGCTGTTGTCCCGTCTGGAATTTCGAAAGAAATAAAAGGGGATAATAAAGTCATTTCTTTATATTCTTCGGGGTATGGGTCTATACGAAAGTATCCGTCTGGAAGAGGTGTATATTTTCTGTGGCAGGAAAATATTACCGGTCCCATAGTTATGAAGAGGGTCGTATATAGTATGGCTTTATTCAATCGCATGTGAAAGTGTGGATATGAATCGATGGTTTGCTTCACTCTTCCGAAGGGGAATTGATAATCACTTTTACTTTACCGATACGCCGTCTGTCTAGTTCGAGTACGATGAACTGGCATCTTCCATAATCGATTTGTTCTTTTATTTTGGGGAAGTCTTCTTTGATATCTAAAATAAGTCCGGCCAGCGTCTCGGCATCTTCTGCTTTGTCACCGAATTCATTTTCGTCTAGTCCTGTGATTTTGTAAAAGTCGTTTAAAAGTATTTTCCCTTCGAATATATAGGTGTTTTCATCTATCTTCGTATAGTTTTTCTCTTCCTCGTCATATTCGTCGCTGATGTCACCGACTATTTCTTCCAAAATATCTTCCATAGTCACTATTCCCGATGTGCCTCCGAACTCATCGACAACGATTGCCATGTGTATTTTTTTCGTGCGGAATTCTTCTAACAAATCGTCTATCATTTTCGTCTCGGGAACGAAATAAGCTCGGCGCATTAATTTGTGCCAATCGAACGATGCCTCTTGACCAATGTAGGGTAATAGGTCTTTACTGTATATGATTCCTTTAATGTCGTCCTCGGTCGTATCGTAGACCGGGAGCCGGGAGTATCCGGTTTCGATAATCGTGTCGAGGAGTTGTTTGAAATCTGTCCGCATTTCAATATCGGTGATGTCGACCCGGGCTGTCATGACTTCTTCGACCGTTTTACCTCCGAATTTTATAATCCCTTCGAGCATTTCTTTTTCGTCGTTAGCTCCGACATTTGTCATTTCCAGAGCCTGCGAAAGTTCATTCATGGAAATGTTGGTGTTTTTTCGTACGATACGTTTATTTACGATATGGGTTGAACGAACCAAGAAATTGGCCAGCGGGGAGAATATTTTTCCTAATAAAGACAATCCTTTGCAGCTTTTCCTAGCCCAAACGACAGGTTTTAGATTTGCATAAAATTTAGGAATCACTTCTCCGAATAAGAGAAGGAGGAAGGTGAGCAGGATTGTCTGGAAAATAAAGTCCAATACTTCACTATTGAAGTGTAGAATATCTGAGAAGAAAAAATTGCAAAGGATAACGACTGCTACATTGACTAAGTTGTTTGATATAAGTATCGTAGCTAAAAGGTGTTCGGGGCGGGCGAGTAATCGTTTGACTAAACGATCCCGAGGGGATTCTTCGTCGAATTCTTGTAACTCTTCGGACGTGAGGGAGAAATAGGCTATTTCAGAAGCTGAGACAAATGCAGAAACACACAAAAATAATCCGGCCAATACGATTGCTAAAATAGCTCCTCCTGACGGAACTGTAATTTCTATGGCTGAGGAGAATACCGATAAATACGAATCTGGGTCCAAGAATCAGTGGGATTAGTTAAACAATGGGTATCTGCCGAATTTTATCTATTTCGGCCGTATTTTTCCAGTTTATAAATACATAGATACCAGTTAATTTCTCGCAAAATTACAATATTATATTAGAAAGGCAAATCATTATCGCTACTATTTTCAATAGGGGAATTGTAACTTGTGTTTGCCGGAGAGGGATTATTTTGCGACTGGGACATTACCGGTGCAGAACTCGGTGATGATTGTCCGTCGCGTCGGCCCAATAATTCCATATTGTCGACATAAATTTCGGTTGTGTATCGACGAATCTTGTTTTGGTCTTCCCATGAACGAGTGCGAATTTTGCCTTCGATATATAGTTGAGTCCCTTTGCGGACATACTTTTCTGCTATTTCGGCTAATCCGCGCCAAACCACGATGTTGTGCCATTCTGTTTTATCGGGTATTTGTATACCGCTTTGGGTCGTATATCCACGCTCTGTCGTAGCCAATGTGAAATTCGCGACACATACATTGTTTTCGAGGTATCGAACATCTGGGTCTTTTCCTACATTCCCTATCAGAATAACCTTATTTACTGACATAGTCGTTGAGTGATTGTAAAATTAATTTTCAAAGATAGTGAAAGATGGGAGCAGAAGCAAACGGAAATCTTGTTTCCGGCTTGGCTATGCCGAATCGCATCGTATCTTCGTAGCGTCAAAGATAGTGAAAGTTACGCATAGAACAAGACAGGTCTATTCGTTTTTTTTGAGTTAAGGTGTATCTTATCTTTGATTGGTAACCAATATAATCGAAAAGAAAACAAACGACTCCTTGTATGGTTTACAAAAATGCCCCGTTAGTCTGCTCTAACGGGGCTTATGATGGTAGTGAGAATAGAACCCGATTTTGTTATTTGGCGGCTTTCAATCCTCGGATAACTGCGGAGGAGAATCCTGCGGCTTCCATTTCGTTCAGACCTTTTATGGTAATACCGCCGGGAGTAGTTACTTTGTCTATCTCGACTTCGGGGTGGGAGCCGTTAGTCAATAATAATTCCGCTGCACCTTTGACCGTTTGTTCTACGAGTAAAGCCGCATCTTTGGGATAAATTCCCATCTCTATTCCACCTTCGATGGCCGCTCTCATATAACGCATGACAAAAGCTGTTCCGCAGGAGCAGAGCGCTGTCCCTGCTGTCATCAGATTCTCTTCGATGAGAAGGCTTTTCCCGAGGCTGTCGAATAGAGACCGAATATAATCTATTTGTTCCGGTACGGCATTGTAGGGCGAAATGAGAGTCATACTTTGTCGAATGGAGACGGCCGTATTGGGTATTACTCTAAAAATAGCCGGAGCCGCATCTTCCGATGAGAATAATTCGGACAATCTTTCCAATGTGATACCCGCTACCACCGAAACGATGATTTGCCGGGGAAAGTCCAGCACTTCACGTATGTCGTATGCCACACTGTCGAGTATCCAGGGTTTAACGGCCAAAATGATAACATCGGCATCCTTGACGGCTTCTTTGTTGTCGGTGGTCGTATGAATCGAAGGATTAAATGATTTGAGTTCGTTTAGTTTTTCTTCTCCTCGGTTACTGACTGTGATTTCCGACGGGGCAACGATTGAACTTTGAGACAATCCGCGGGCTATGGCTCCCCCCATGTTCCCGCCTCCGATAATTGATATCTTCATGAGAGTATGTTTTTAAGTTTGCCGATAAAACAATCGGCTTGTTCTTTGGATAACGACAGAGGCGGAAGCAGTCGAATGACATTCGTTCCCGAAGCTCCCGTAAATACATGTTGCTCGAAGAGTAGCTTGTTCCGAAGTTCTTTGACCGGGTAATCGAATTCGAGTCCTATCATTAGGCCTTTACCTCTTATGTCTTTAATTTGCGGTATTGTTTTGAGCTGGGATATGAGATACTCTCCGACAGTGGCTGCATTCTCGGTTAAATTTTCTTCTTGCATGACATCGAGGACAGCACAAGCTGCGGTGCAGGCTAAATGATTCCCTCCGAAGGTGGTTCCCAACATACCGTAGACCGGAGTGAAAGCAGGGCTGATGAGGACCCCGCCGATGGGAAATCCGTTGCCCATTCCTTTTGCGACAGTAATCAAATCGGAGCGTATGCCGGAGTGTTGGTGTGCGAAAAATTTTCCGGTTCGACCATATCCCGATTGTACTTCATCGAGAATGAGAACGACCTGATTTTGGGTACATATATTTCTAAGTTCTTTCAAAAATTGTGTGTCGGGTACTTGTATTCCTCCTACACCTTGTATGCCTTCGATAATAACGGCGCAGACATCTCCCTTCGAAATTTCTTTTTTCACTCGTTCGATGTCGTTGAGCGGTAAAAAAGCCACTTCAAAAGTGTCGTTGATGGGAGCGACTATTTTGGGGTTGTCGGTTACTTTCACTGCGGCAGAGGTTCTCCCGTGAAATGCTTTGGAGAAAGCTATTACCTTTTTCTTCCCCGTGTGGAACGAGGCCAGTTTCAAAGCGTTTTCATTGGCTTCCGCTCCCGAATTGATGAGGAATAGGGAATAGTCTTCATATCCCGATATTTTCCCTAATTTATCGGCCAATTGCTGTTGGAGACTGTTTTTGACCGAGTTGGAGTAAAATGTAAGTCTCTGTGCCTGTTCGGTGATTTTGTTTATATAATAAGGGTGCGAGTGTCCGATGGAAATGACGGCATGACCACCGTAGAGGTCGAGATATTCATTCCCTTCTGTATCGTAAGTATAACAGCCTTTCCCCGATTTTATTTCTATATCGAACAGGGGATATACGTCGAAAAGTTTCATATCTTTTTGTTAAAAAGCCGATGGTTTTAAATGTAAGCCAACCCGTTCATGCAATCCGAAAAGCAGATTCATGTTATGCACAGCTTGTCCCGATGCCCCTTTTAATAAATTGTCGATCACAGAAACGATGAGCAGTTTGTTATCATGTTTTTCGAGATACAACAGACATTTGTTGGTATTGACAACTTGTTTCAAGTCGGGCATTTTGTCGGTGAGAAATGTAAAATTATGATCGTCGTAATATGAATTGTATAAATCTTTCAATAGCTCTATTTCGACAGGGCAGTCGAGATACAGCGAAGCGAAAATACCCCGAGAGAAATTCCCTCTGACTGGAATAAAGTTGATCGGAGCCGAGAAACTGTTTTGCAGTTTGGACAGGCTCTGGCGTATTTCGTCCAAATGTTGATGAGTGAAAGGTTTATAAATGGAAATATTGTCGTTGCGCCAACTGAAATGAGACGTCTGCGACGGTTTTTGCCCGGCTCCTGTCGATCCGGTGATTGCGTGCACATGGATTTCATTGTTCAGCAGCAGATTTTTTGCCAACGGCAGCAGAGCCAATTGAATGGCCGTAGCAAAACAGCCGGGGTTGGCCACTCGTTTAGAACGAATGATGTATTTCCTGTTCAATTCGGGCAGACCGTATATGAAGTCATTCCCGGGAGCATCGAGTCGATAGTCGGTCGATAAATCGATAATGCGCAGTTCTTCGGGAAGGTTGTGACTCTCTATGAATTTACGAGTATCTCCGTGTGCCGTGCAGAAGAAAAGCAGGTCTATCTCGTCGAAAGGAGTTTCGCTGGTGAATATGAGATCGGTTTCACCGAACAGGCCGGTATGTATGTCGGTAATTTTGTTTCCGGCGTTACTTTCACTGTGAACGAAAATGATTTCTACATCGGGGTGGTTGATCAATAGTCTTATAAGTTCTCCGGCGGTGTAGCCGGCCCCTCCGATGATACCTACTTTTATCATAATTACGGGTTTAATAGTTTAATTCAGCGTCTAATCTACAATTTATTTTTTGTTTTTATTTTGTACGGAATAGAAAATTTTCATTTGGTTGCCCAGAATTTTGGTAAAGCCCTTTACATCGTCGGCACTCCACGCTTTATTTACTTCGCCGTATTCGCCAAAGTCCGATTTCATGAGATCGTAATCGCTTTCGACTCCCACTAAAACATAGCGATAAGGGTGTAGTTCGATGATTACACGTCCGGTAACGTTTTGTTGCGAACTATCGAGAAAAGCCTCTATATCGCGCATGACTGGTTCGAGGTATTGAGCTTCGTGTAAAAACATTCCATACCACGTGCCTACTTGATCTTTCCAATATTGTTGCCACTTGGTGAGGGTGTGTTTTTCCAACATCTTATGTGCGGCGATAATAAGCATGGGTGCGGCTGCTTCGAATCCGACTCTGCCTTTAATACCGATGATCGTATCTCCGATGTGCATATCGCGTCCTATGGCATAGGGAGCGGCGAGCGCTTCGAGGTCTTGGATCGCAGCGACTTTATTGTCGTATGCTTTTCCATTGATCCCGGCGATTTCACCTTTGACGAAATCGAGCGTGATAGTCTTGCTTTGAGTAGCTGTCATTTGTGACGGATAGGCCGACTCCGGCAGGGTTTGGTCGCTTTTTAGCGTCTCTTTACCTCCTATACTCGTTCCCCACAAACCTTTGTTTATAGAGTATTCCATTTTTTTGAAGTCGGCTGTATATCCGTGCTTTTTGAGATATTCTATTTCGTATTCACGAGTCAATGTCATATCTCGGGTCGGAGTGATAATCCCGATTTCGGGAGCCAATATTTGGAATGTAAGGTCGAACCGTACTTGGTCGTTTCCGGCTCCGGTACTACCGTGCGCTACATAATCGGCTCCGATTTCTTTGGCATAATTGATGATGGCTATGGCTTGGAAGATTCGTTCGGAACTGACAGAAATAGGGTAGGTCCCGTTTCTTAGAATATTCCCGAATACCATGTATTTGATACTTTTCTGATAATATTCTTGTGTTATATCGAGTGTAGCATGTTGTACCGCACCCAATTTATAGGCTCGTTCTTCGATGGATTTTAATTCTTCTTGATTAAAACCTCCGGTGTTGGCAATAGCTGTATATACATCGTATCCGCATTCTTCCGATAGATATTTAACGCAAAACGAGGTGTCCAAGCCTCCGCTAAAAGCTAATACTACTTTCTTTTTTGCCATGATGTTTTTGTTATTTGAGTTCTTGGTTGTCTTTGTTTTCATGTTCGTGAGGGTCGTAAAGCATGCCTGTGCAGAGACACATGCGTCGATTGTTTCGTTGCAAGATGTCGAAGTTCACACAACTTTCGCACCCTTTCCAAAAGGCAGGGTCGTCGGTTAACGAAGCAAATGCTACGGGTCTGTATCCTAATTCGTTATTTATTTTCATGACTGCTTCGCCAGTCGTTAACCCAAATATCTTGGCTTCCGGAAATCGTTCGCGGGATAACTCGAAAGCCTTGCGCTTGATTCTTTTGGCTAAACCGTGTCCCCGATAAGTATCGACGACGATTAATCCCGAGTTGGCTACAAACTGTTTGTTGCTCCAACTTTCGATATAACAGAAGCCGGCGAACTTGTCTCCGTCCAATGCTATGATTGCTTTTCTTTCCAGCATTTTTTGTTTTACATATTCGGGAGAACGCTTTGCAATTCCGGTTCCTCTTATTTTTGCAGCTCTCTCGATTGTGTCGAGAATCGTGTCGACGTATTTAATGTGTCGTTCGTCGGCTACAAATACTTTTATTTCTTCCATGATGTGTAAACCTCTTCTCCTTAAAAGAGGTGTTGTAGGTGTTGTTATAGGATCAGTTAAAAAATTAGTCATGTAAAACCGGGATAAAGGGCGAAAGAGCCAACATGGCCTGTTGATGGGATATGTTTTCTTCCAGAATTACCAAAACCGTATCGTCTCCGGCAATAGTTCCTAATACTTCGGGAGGAGTATTGCTATCTATATCGTATGCGAGACTTCCTGCATATCCCGGTCTTGTTTTAATTACAGACAAATTTCCTGAGAAATTAATGGAAATGAATCCTCCGGGTATTTGTCGCTCGGGATTCTCCGATAGTTTTTCCTGCATCAATTTGCCTATACTCCCTATTTCGGGCATAATATATACATATGAACCGTCATTGCCGGGAACTTTGGCAATCCTCAATTGTTTCAGGTCTCGGGACAAAGTAGCCTGTGTTAAATCAAATCCTAATTCGTGTAATTTTTTCAAGATTTCATCTTGGCTTTTTACTCTTGAATGGATAATAATTTCTCTTATAGCTTGTAAGCGGGCAACTTTATTTTTCATGCCTATGATATATTTGAATAATTATGCGGCAAATATAGTTT